>JAQVOR010000041.1 GCA_028702535.1 Bacteroidales bacterium | reverse complement strand
AAGTAAGACTTGAGAGTTAGTTGCCCCATAAAAACTTACAGATGCCGGATGCCCTATACTGTTGTCGATTAAATAATTATCAGTGTTTAAAGCTGTTGTAGGATCAAGGTCTTCGTTAAAAATTAACACTATATTTTGATTATCAATAATTTGATGAGACACAAATAATGGTGGCACGGTATCAACATAAGGATCGCCTGCAACAATAAAGTCATCGAAGAAAAAATGATTTGCACGAGTTTTTGAGTATATGCAAACAACTCCAAAATGTTGAGAGTTTAAATAAGTATTATCAAATACAGAACCTTCGGTGTAATAATTAGTTCCGCCAAGGGTATCAGACATTAGTGTCCAATTTCCGTCAAAATCACGAGTAACTTTAACTCTAACATTAACTGAGGCCATATCAACACGATTATCTTTACCGTCAATTATCATTGTACTGCTTGTATTATCTTTACGATATAAGCTTATTTCATCAGCAGTATTTCCAATTTTAACAAAATACCCTTGAGTAGCTGCGGTAATCTCGCTCGTGTTTGCAGACAGATATATATCACAATAGTTTGATCCTGAAGGATAAAAGTCGAGTTTAACCAAGAACTCCCAGCTTGCATCATAAAATGATTCTGAGGCTGTCGAAAGATAAGAAGTGCCGCCATCTTCAGCATTTCCATTAAGCTGAAGCTCGTTTGATGCGTTTACAATAAAATCTGATGTATTACCAACCCACTCCGGATTTGCTGAAAAATCTCCGTCAGAAAAATCATCTGTAAATTGAGCAAACATCGAAATTGATAAGAATGTAAAAATGACTACTAATATTTTCATAATTTTAAAATTAATTCAAAACTGATACAAACTGATTTGTAAAACACATTATCAAACAAAATTACCAAAAAAAATTAGAATAATCATTTTTTAATAAGTAAGAGGTAGTAAAATCTTTATTTTTCATTATTTTTACATCAAAATAGTTTAATATGAAACTTGCTATAGTTGGAGTTACAGGAATGGTTGGAGGAGAAATTCTCAAGGTACTTGATGATTTTATTGTTGATATTGATGAGTTTTATCCTGTTGCCTCCGAAAGATCCGCTGGTAAAACAATATTTTTCCGAGAAAAAGAACATAAAATACTAAATTTATCACAAGCTCTTGAGAAAGAAATTGATATTGTGATTTTTTCGGCTGGTAGCACTATTTCTTTGGAATGGGCACCAAAATTTGCTGCAAAAGGTATTTATGTTGTCGATAATTCATCAGCTTGGCGAATGTCTGCCGACATAAAATTGATAGTTCCTGAAGTGAATATCTCGCTTTTAAATCCTGAAGATAAAATAATTGCAAATCCTAATTGTAGCACTATTCAATTGGCAGTTGTTTTGTTTCCATTGCATAAACTTTATGAATTAAAAAGAGTTATTGTCTCAACTTATCAGTCTGTTACAGGTTCTGGATTTAAAGGCTCTAAGCAACTTATGGAAGAAGAAAACGGACAAGTTGCTTCAAATCCTGCATATCCTCATCAAATTTATCATAATTGTATCCCACAAGGAGGTGCTTTTTTAGATAATTTATATACCGAAGAAGAAGAAAAACTTATTAACGAAATACGGAAGATTTTTAATCTGTCAGAATTAGCAATTACCTCAACGGTTGTTAGAGTTCCAGTTTTGGGTGGACATAGCGAAAGCGTAAATATTGAGTTTTACGAAAAACCCGATTTAAAAGAAATTAATTCTACGCTTGCTGACTCAATGGGGATAGTTATTCAAGATACTCCCTCGAAAAATTTATATCCAATGCCATTAAATGTTACAGGTAGAAACGAAACTTTTGTTGGCAGAATCAGATATGATAACTCAAATAATAAAGCAATAAATTTATGGATAGTTGCCGATAACTTGCGTAAAGGTGCTGCAACAAATGCCGTTCAGATAGCACAATATATTGCAGATAATTTTATCGACTAATGAGCCGACGCCGAAAGAAAAAGTACAATCGAAAGAAGCTATTAACTCTAATAAGTGTTATAATAGTGGTTTTTGTTGCATATTATTTTTATCCCGATTTTGTATCTTTGTTTAAAAAACAGCAGCAGAAATCTCAGCCTTTCGATACTTTTAAAAAAGAATTAAGTCGTTATACGGTTTTTGGCATAGATGTGTCTCATTATCAGACTAGTATTGATTGGGAAAAATTATTAAAAGCTCATAAAGTAGATTTTGTTATTGTTCGTGCGACTATGGGACATAACAAGGTAGATAATAAGTTTTTAACGAACTGGAAAGCTTTAAATAAGGCTAAACTAATAAAAGGTGCATATCATTATTATCGTCCCGATGAAAATAGTACGGCACAAGCACGAAATTTTATAAAAAATGTTGATCTTAAAGAAGGAGATTTACCGCCTGTATTAGATATTGAAAAATATAGCCGAGTACAAAGCATTAACAGTTTAAAAACTGGATTATTAAATTGGCTAGAAATTGTCGAAAACCATTACGGAATAACTCCAATATTATACACATATTATAATTTTTATATTAGTACAATAAAAATTGACAGTCGTTTTGATAAATATCCGGTTTGGATTGCCTGGTATAATGTTAAAGAGGATCCAACTACCGTGCTTTCCGATTGGATTTTTTGGCAATTTACCGATAAAGGATTATTGGAAGGAATTGAAGGAGATGTTGATATTAATGTCTTTAATGGAAAAATAAAGGAAATTGAGGGTCTGAGAATTATAAAGTAAGCTTTGTTCTTTGCGTTATTTCTCTCCTGCAGATTATCACTTTTTTCACCGTGTAATACTGTGTAACTTTTTTTTAATCCACTCCACTCCGTTGGAACCGAATACCGCCATACTGATTACTCCCCCCTTTTTCCCTCTTAAAAAACAATCGTAACCACCCAATAAATTAGTGGTAAACTTCCCATTGAAAGTATTGAGGTAACAAAAATATTTTCTACCGCTTGTTTAGAATTTAGTCCCATTTCTTCTGCAAGCACGGATATTATTATCATACATGGCATAGCTGCCTGCATTACACTTGCAATTACAGCTTTTTGTGGTATATTTACGCCAGTATGTTTTAGTAAATAAAATCCAGCAAGTAACACTATCGGACCTAAAATAAGTTTATTAAAACTCAAAACATAAGATCGTAAATTTGAGATTAAAGATTTTAGTTTAACTGCTGCTAAAACCACTCCAACATAAATCATAGATAAATAAATTGTAGTGTGCCCAATATTATTTAGAGGAGTAAATATTAAATTAGGGATTTTTATTTTTGCAATTAAAAAAATCAATCCAAGAATAAAAGATATTGTGGTTGGGTTTATTAAGTGTTTTAAGTTGTTGCTCGTCTTTTTAGGTGCTCCTGAATTTAGAATAAATATGCCCCAAGTCCACATTAAAGTATCGTGTCCTAGCTGAAAAATTGTTGCATATATTAAACCTTCGCCTCCTGGCAATAAAGCATCAAGAAGTGGAAACCCTAAAAAGACTACATTGCCAAACATTGTATGAACGTTGTGGAGAGCCGTGTTTTCTTTGTCTAATTTTAAAGTTTTTGCACTTAGTTTACTTAACAAATACAAAATAAAAACTATAAAGAAAGAGGAGAAAAACACAAAAGGAAAACTTATCAGAATTTCGTCAGTAAGCTCTGTTCCAGCAAATGTTGTAAAAATTAATAAAGGCAAAGTTATTTTCATAATAACTTTTACAAGACCATTTGCATTTTCTCGAGTTATAGCTTTAAGTTTAAATGCAATAACTCCAACAATAGTCATTATTGATAAAATCAGTATTTGCTCAAAGATTTTTTCCATGCGACAAAGTTAATATCAATTTATTATTATAAAATAAATTTTATTATATTATGTTTTATGTTAAAAAAAAAACTATTGATTTAATATTTTGTAAATTTGTAAAAAAAATTGATGTTATGAAAAAACTGCATTATTTATTTATTTTTCCAATACTGTTAATTATATTTTCATGTAATAATCCCTCATACAAAAACACTCCAACGGCACATGGAAAATCTGGAGAAATTGTTGTTGTTATGAGCAATGAAAGTTGGAACTCTGAGCCTGGAGATACCTTACGTGCAATTTTTCATGAGTATTGCCCTGCAAATCCTTTAGAGGAGCATCTTTTTGACCTACACCAGATATCAAAAGATAAATTTATAGACCAAAATCTTTATCATCGTAATGTTATTTTTCAGGAAATAGATGCTAATATCAAGGATTCCAAGCTAAGTATCGTTTTAGATAAATATGCACAAAACCAAGTGTTTGTAAATGTTGCAGCACCAAATCAGGCAGCACTTGTTAATGAACTTAGCAAATATCGAAATAATTTTATTAAATTATTTCTTGAGGCAGACAGAGATAGGTGGATATCTATGTTTTCTAAAAATTATAACAAAACGATTTCTGATAAAATTCTAAAAAAGTACAATCTGTCTATAAAACTGCCTATCAATTACTATTTAGACGTTTATGATGAAAATTTTGCGTGGATTTCGCATGAATCTCGTCAATATTCTATGGCATTTCTTATTTATACATACCCATTAACAGACAGTAGCGAATTTACAAGCAAATATTTAATTCAAGAAAGAAACAAAATACTAAAAGAAAATGTTCCAGGATCACGCCCAGATTCATATATGACAACAGAAGTAAAGTACGATTATCCTTCTCTGGAAAAAATTACACATAATGGATTAGAAACGGCAGTGATGAGGGGGCTTTGGAAAGTAAAAGGCGATTTTATGGGAGGTCCATTCGTTAGTTATACTAAAATGGATAAACCACGAAATAGAATGGTGTGTATCGAAGCTTATGTTTATTATCCAAATGAAGAAACACGCGACAAGATGAGGCAACTTGAAGGGGTAATTTATACTTATGATATTGTAAAATAAATTATTTAATTAAGCTTGTTTTGGTCTGCTGAAGTGTTAGAATATCGTGTTATACTATAATAAATTGAAAGCAATACATCGAAAACAACACATGAAAAAACCTGAAGTATTTCTTTGAGAGAGAAAAGTTTTTAACTATATTTGGAAATATACTTAAATTATTAATACATTTGTAAAAAAAAGATATGAATTTGAATAAGGTAATGTTAATTGGTCGATTAGGCAAAAAACCTGAGGTAAACTATATTAAACCTGATGTTCCTGTTGCTAATTTTTCGATTGCAACTAGTGAAACATACAAAACTAAAGAAGGAGATAGAAGAGAAATTACAGAGTGGCATAATATTGTTGCATGGAGATATACAGCAAAGTTTGCGGAAAATTATCTCGATAAAGGAATGCTAGTATATATCGAAGGTAAACTTCAGACTCGAAAATGGGATGGGCAAGACGGCTTAACTCGTTATTCAACTGAAATTGTTGCAGACCAAATAAAAATTCTTGAGAAAAAGTCAACTCAGAACACTGAAAACAACTATCAACAAGCCGAGGAAACTAAACCTCAACAAACACCGCAACAAGATAATCCATTTTCAGAAACATCTCCTGAGTTAAATTCTGGAATAGAAGACGACCTTCCATTTTAATTAAAATATTATAATTTTGGACCCTGAGCCTTATAGATACTGTTACACATTTTTATCAGTCAACATAATATCGACAAATACTGTAATTGTCGGACTGATTGTTATTGTTATACTATTGTTTTTGTCTGCTATGATTTCTGGTAGCGAAGTTGCTTTTTTTAGCCTTTCGCCTAAAAATAAAAATAAGATTAAACACACAAAGACAAAAACAGCAAGCTTAATACAAAAGTTATTACTCAAACCCAATAAACTACTTGCTACTATTTTGGTCGCAAATAATTTTATAAATGTTGCAATAATTATTCTTTCAACTTATTTAAGCACCTATTTGTTTGCAGGAATTAAAAACGAAATTCTATACATATTAGTACAGCTTGTTGGGGTAACGTTTTTAATATTACTATTTGGCGAAATGATGCCAAAAATATTTGCAAGTAAATATCCTTTACGCATCACAAAACTAATGGCATACCCTCTTTTATTTACATCTTATGTAGTGTATCCGATTAGTTATCTGCTAATAAAATCTACCAATGTTGTTAATAACAGGCTTAGCAAAAAGCATAACACAAACGTAAGTATTGTAGAGCTTTCACAAGCAATAGAGCTTGCATCCGAAGAGCTTAAAGATGATAAGGAAATGCTTGAAGGAATTGTTAATTCATCACAATTAGAAGTAAAAGAAATAATGACTTCTCGTATAGATGTTTTTGCAATCGAATTTAATGATAAATTTACCAAAGTTATTGGGCAAATTATAGAATCGGGTTTTTCAAGAATTCCTGTTTATGTTGAAAATCTTGACAATATAAAAGGAGTTCTTTACATTAAAGATGTTTTGCCGTATATTGGACTACAGAATAAAGAAGACTTTAAATGGCAAAAATTATTACGATCGCATTTTATTGTGCCAGAAACAAAAAACATTTCGGATTTACTTACCGATTTTCAAAATAAAAAGCTTCATATTGCTATTGTAGTTGATGAGTATGGCTGCGTAAACGGACTTGTAACTCTCGAAGATATTCTCGAAGAATTTGTAGGCGAAATTCAAGACGAATCTGATTCCGAAGAAAATAGCTACGTAAAAATTGATAAGAACAACTACGAATTTGATGCAAAAACTAGTATTGTTGATTTTTGTAAGGTTATTGATGCGGATTATAGCGAATTTCACGATATAAAGGGAGATGCCGACACTCTTGCAGGTCTAATTTTAGAAATAAACGGTGAAATACCGGTAAAAAATGATGAGATAAAAGTAACTAATTATAGCTTTATAATTACTGCCGCTGATGATCGCAGAATAAAAAAAGTCAAAGTTAAAATCAACGACCCAGATAAAACTAATAAATAACAAACAGATTAATGAGTAAAAAATATCTATACTTATTTGCAGTTGTAATTTTCTTTTTGATTTCCTGCAACAATAATGAGACAGTACCTCGTCCAAAAGCATACTTTAGAATTGACACTCCTGAAAAATCTTATAAAACTTATAGTGCAGAATGTCCTTTTGTGTTCGAAATGCCAGATTACGCATATATTGTTAAAGAAAAAGATGAGTTTTGCTGGTTTGATATATGGTTTCCAGAAAATGGAGCTACAATTTATTTAACATATAAATCTGTTAATAACAACCTTAATGCACATGTTGAAGATTCGCATGAGTTTGTTTATAAACACGTTGTAAAGGCTGATGCAATTGAAGAAACACCATACCAAAACGATAGTTTGGCAGTTTACGGAATGCTTTATGAATTAAAAGGTAATACTGCCTCATCGATTCAATTTTATCTTACCGATAGTGCCACACATTTTTTGCGTGGGTCTCTGTACTTTGATGTGAGACCAAATAAAGACTCGTTAGCTCCAGTTATCGAATTTATTCGTGAAGATATTATTCATTTAATTGAAAGTTTTCAGTGGAAATAATATGGCAATTATTCTAAATAATTTTGTGGGAGACAATTCCTTCTCTGCTGTATGGAAGATTGAAGAAGATGAGCATACATTGCATAAATTATGTTCACTATCAAATTATGATAAAAATTTATTGGATGATATTAGCTCTACTGGCAGAAGACTTGAGATACTTTCTACACGAGCTGCATTATACGAGTTAAATCCAGATATCACAATTACTTACGAAGGACGAAAACCAATTTGTAATAAGGGATATATTAGCATTTCTCATTCTGATACTTTGGTAGCAGTTATTTGGCATCCTACAAAACAAGTTAGTGTTGACATCGAAAAATACGATAAACGAATTATCAGAATTGCAAAGCGTGCATTTAGCCCAAACGAACTCAATTTTGCAAATGATAATATCGAAATACTGACAAAAATATGGTCTTGCAAAGAATGTGTTTATAAAATAGTAAACAAATCAGCTGTTGAATTTAAAAAGCAGATAACAATATCTGATTTTCATAATCAAGCGACTATTAAATGTTTATTTATACACGAAGATACAATTCAAACATTTTATTTAAAACATATCTCATTGTGCGACCATGCTTTGGTTTGGGGAGTTTTGTAAAAAAATGATATTATCTTATCATTACTCTCAAAAAACTAATTATTACTCAGGTTAGTCATTAAAACTATCTGATAAAATGATTCATTTCAAACGGTATAACTATTGAAATTTCTACTAATCCTGCAATTTTATCCTTCTTATACCAAGGGCATTGATAGATTAACTTTTTTAAACCATTTTTTTCGATAGTATAAGAGTTCGTTTTTCCAGTTTTTAACAGATTTCTAATTTGTTCAGCAGATTTTTCGCTATGACAATCGAAAAGAGGAGTGCCGATTAGAGATTTAATGCCATTTTTTAAAAAAGTTGAACATGATTTTTCGTTCATGTAAATAATGTTGGCATTTATATCGCAGGCAGTAACAGCAAATGGGAGGTTTTTAAATATTTCTTCGGTCATATATTCGTTTTTTATTGATTTTCAAGACTTATCTGTCTCATACATATCCATATAATATTTTTGGTAATCGCCTGAAACTACATTATTGAGCCAGTCTTCATTTGTTAGATACCAATCAACGGTCTTTTCAAGTCCTTCTTCAAACTGTAATGAGGGTTTCCACCCAAGTTCTGTCATTAATTTTGTGCTGTCTATAGCGTAACGTAAATCATGTCCAGCTCTATCTTTAACAAAAGTAATAAGCGATGCCGAAGTGCCAGGAGTGCGATTTAGTTTTTTATCCATCACTTCGCAAAGCATTTTTATCAAATCAATATTTGTCCATTCGTTATTACCTCCAATATTATAAGTTTCGCCATCACGTCCATTATGAAAAATAATATCAATGGCCTTTGCATGATCAATAACGTAAAGCCAGTCGCGAACATTCTCGCCTTTACCATAAATAGGAATTTGCTTCATGTTTTTAATATTATTTATTGCCAAAGGGATTAGTTTTTCAGGAAAATGATTTGGGCCATAATTATTTGAGCAATTCGATATTACAATTGGCAATTTGAAGGTGTGATTATACGCTCTAACTAAGTGGTCGGAGCTTGCTTTTGCTGCCGAATATGGCGATTTTGGGTCATAAGCAGTTTCTTCGGTAAACAAACCTTTGTCTCCGAGTGAGCCGTAAACTTCGTCTGTTGAAATATGATAAAAACGTTTATCTTTCGAATTGTCTGGCCATATTTTACGAGCGGCATTTAGCAAATTAACAGTTCCAACAATATTTGTATAAATAAACTCGGTTGGGTTTGAGATGCTTCGGTCAACATGCGATTCGGCTGCAAGATGAATAACTCCATCGGGATTATATTTAACAAATAACTCATTAATTACATTTGCATCAACAATATCGGCTCTTTCGAAGATATAATTTGGTTTATTGTCGATATCTTTTAGATTTTCAAGGTTACCAGCGTAGGTAAGTTTGTCAATATTCACAATTTTGTAGTTAGGATATTTGTTTACAAATAATCTTACTACATGCGATCCAATAAAACCAGCACCTCCAGTAATAAAAATCGTTTTTTTCATTTTTTATATTTTTAATTTGAGGTAAAAGTACAAAAAAGACCTAAGCCATAAAAATTTAGTTGTTTAATTTAAAAATCCTTTAGGGATTGTCAAATAATAGACTAATTGTTATTATTGTTTGTAGTATTTTTTAGAGTATTGTCTTCTTTGTTGTTGCCTCTTATGTAATAGACATCAATTGCAACAATTATTGCTGCAAATCCCCAGAATGGCACAGCAACTTTATCAATATCGAGGAAGTTATTTAGAAATCCATGTAAAAAATATGTGGTCAAGCCACAAATTGTAGAAGCTGTAATAATTTTGAGAGAATATGTATTTGCTCTAATATAATTTTTAACGGCAGTAGTAAAAATAAAAATTAATATTGCAATAAAACTAAGCATTCCAATTACCCCCGATTCTGCAAGAGTCCCTAAATATTCGCTATGAGCATTTCCTAAGTCGCCAGCATTGGTACTAATAATTGTTTTTTCGTAAGAAAATTGGAAAGGAGCGTATTTGAATTGGTATGTTCCAGGTCCCCAACCAAAAACAGGTTTTTCTTTAAACATTCTAATAGCACAATTCCATCTATTTATCCTTTCTAAGTTAGAAGCGTCTGTTGCGACATTACTAATTGATTTTACATGCTCTTTAATGTCTGTGGAGGAGTCTTGTTTGTTTCGTGCAAGTGAGAAAAATATTTTATCTTGAAAGCCAAAGAATCCTCCCGCCACAATAAGCCCTGCAATAACAACGAATTTATAATTGATTTTAAATTTTAGAATAAGAAGTACAGCCAAAGCCCCAAAAAGGCTTACCCATGCTGCACGAGTATATGAAAATACGAGACCTACAAAAAAATAAGTCAAAACTATGCTTGCAATTACTCTTAGAGAGATTTTTAATTCTTTATTAATAATAAACCCAATGAGAACTGGAATATACATAGCAAGCATTGCTCCATACGAGGTGTGGTCATTATAAAATGGAGACATTATATAATTTGCAGTCTGCTGACTAAAATAATGTGGTGCGTGTTTGATAAGAGTTATTGTAATTACAACAACAAACGGGATTATATAAAGCCAAAAAAATTTGTTAATATTTGCTTTTTTTCTAAAAACTTGAGTTAGAATAAAGTAAAATGGAATAATAAACCATAAAGAAGCTAGCCAATATTTTAATGACACTATAGGCATTGTACTAGTAATTACTGTTATAAGCCCCCATGTTAGGTAGATATATACAGCAATAGAGACTGGATGTCTCAAAATTTTACGGTCAAAGTTTCTGTCGTATATTTGTTTTAATAAGAACACTACCATTATACCAACAAAAATTGGTTCGGTAGGTAAATCAATATTAAAGTCTAAGTTTGGGTAAAACTCTTGTAATGGAACGGATAGAGGTACTAAAAAAACAGCAAATAATAAGGCTTTATCTAAGGCAAAAAAAAGTGCAAAGAAAACAATTAGTAATAGTGGAACAAAATTAAACAAAAAACTCTCTTTAGTTAAAATTACCAATGAATTAGTAATTACAAATAAAGCTGCTATTGTATAAAACGCATATATTTTTTGCTTTTCGGTCAAAATAAAAATTATTGTTTTTTATTACCTTCAATCAAAGAAATAACGATAACACCTGCCAAAAACGCTCCCACAACTGAAAACATAAAAATCAGCCATCTTATAGGATATGATTTTTTATCGGCAGGAAAAGGTTTTGACACGACATGTGTATAAGTTATTGTTTTTTCGGTATCACGTTGAGCCGACTCGAATATGTATTTTGCTTTGTGCATATCCGAAATAGCATAATAATACAGAGAGTCAGTTTTTTGGTATTCTGCTCCATATTTCTCCCAATTTCCTAATACTGTTCGTGCCTCAACAAGGCTTTTGCCCAAATAAATAGCCTCAGTATATTTTTCAACTTGAGCAGTAAGATCCAACAAACCATATTCGGTTCTATATGACTTTAATATTAGTGAGAGGCTATCTATCTCTAGGTTTCTTTTAACATATTCTCCTTTGTAAATTTTTAATATTTCGTGTGATTTATTAATATGTAATTCTAGCACCATTTTATTGTAAAAGCTAATAATAGAGTCAGCCATATCAGATGCTTTTTGGGGATCTGTATCAACTACTGTAATTACAACTGCTTGATTTGGAGTTTTTTGGAAGCTAACATTAGCGTCAAAATTTTTAAGTATTTTAGCCCTAAAGTTTGGAGCATCTTTGTTTATTTTGTAATGTTCATCTAATTTAAAACAGTTAATAATTTGAAATTTTATATCCGTTGATTGAATCATTTCAAGCATCTGCTCGGTTTCAGATTCTTCTGATAAAACGATTAAATTGGCAGGATAAATAACTGCTGAAGACTTAAATTTTGGTTTTATAAACCAACTCGCTGAAAACACACTTGCAAATATTCCTGCAACCACCATAATAACTATTAAATGCCATTTCCATTTAGCAATTAATCTGAATATACTTTTTGTTTTGTAATAATTTTCCATAGTTTCGTAATTAGGCCATTCTACTTTTTTAAAATTTGGCAGCTTATATTTCTCAAATACTATTTTTTTTTTACCTGATCAAAAATCAACAACAAAATCAACGAAAATAAAAATGTTGATATTACACTTACACTTACAATCAACCATCTTATTGGGTATGATTTCTTTTCTGCTTTTTCAGCACTATCAACAATATATTTATTTGGTAGTGTTTGCTCTAAGTCAATTTTTGCTTCTCTATACTTTGCTTCAATAACTGAAAGTTTTTTTACCTCTTCAAACATTTGTTCTTTTAGTATAGAGTGGATACTACCATAAGCCGCTAAAACATCAAGTTTTTTATCAATTTCTTGTATTGCCCTTACATTGCCTTGTGCTAAAGCAATTGCGTGCTGCTCACTATACATCTCGGTTTGAGACTTAACATCGATTACTCCAATTTTGCTCAATGCGTGTAATGAGTCTTCAATTTCTTTAATTTTAACTTTTTGTGCGTCAAACTCTCTTAAAACAATATTGTACGCTTTTTCGGCACGCTCTTTCTGAATATTCGTGTAAGTACTATCAACAAGTGCAGCAATATCATTTGCTATTAAAGCAGCAGTTTCAGGATCCTCGTCTAGGACATCTATTTTTATAGACATATACTCTGTCCTTGTGATTTTTACATTATTGTTGTACCTTTTGTATAGTGTTGAGTAAGGGTACTTAGAGTCTCTCTTAATGTTATAATGCTCAAACAAATCGTATTTTTCAATTATTCTATTACGAATTTCTGTTGACAAAAGCATTTGCATGAGTTGTTCTACCTCTTCTTCTTCTCCAAACTTTAAAATATCCTTTTTTTGCTGACTTTCGGTTATAAGAGATTGTGAAATAGAACTTGAAGAGGCAGGAAATAATATAACTGTAGATTTATATTTTGAAGGGATTATCAAACTAACAATCGAAGATGTAACTAAAGCTATTATACATATAATAATTAGCGGTAGTTTTTTTTGATAAATGAATACCAAAATATTGGAAGAGTTGAAAATATTTTCAGTTTTATTATTCGTCATTTGTCCACTAAAAAATATATAATTTACAAAAATAGAAAAATATTGTTACTTGTGAATTATTATTACACTTTTTATCCACTTTTCTAATATCTTTGTCCTTGCACCATTAATAAAACGCAATCGTTTACAACCTCTACTCCTTTATCTGCAAGGTCTTTTTGAAATGGCGGATTATATGTTCCTGGATTAAATATTATTCTCTGGGGAAGGTTATTAAAAATAAGTTCTCTATATTTTTCTTGATTTTCTGCCGATAAGTACATCGCAATAGTATCAATTTTTTTATCTGTTGGATACTCTTGGTTGATTTCTATTCCTAAAATTTCACCTTTTCTAATCCCAACAGGATAAACATGAAACCCGTTTTCTGATAAAACCTCTGTCGCTTTGTAAGAATATCGCCTTTCTTTAGGGCTTGCACCCAAAACTAAATGTAACATAAAAAAATCAGATTTTTGCAATTTTAATCATATTATTTTAAAAACAAGTATATTTCTTAATGTTTATTGGCAGATTTTATTTTATATGATTTTATAATTCCACTAATTTTTATAATTTCTTTTTATAATTTCCTTTTTGAATAATTTTTTTAATTTTTATACCACAATAATTGTATATTTGCTAAAAAAAAGAACTATGACTAAGCTTTTTGACGAACCAATTTGTAAAGATTGTAATTTTGAAGTAAAAACTATCTTTAAAAAACTATTACCAGAGCAAATAGAGTATCTTACACAAAATAAGACCTGCAATATTGTAAAAAAAGGCATCGTCCTATATCAGGAAGGCAATCGTATTTCAGGTATTTATTGCATTAATAAAGGAATATTAAAAATTTATAAAACTGGTATTGAGGGCAAGGAACAAATAATCAAGTTTGCTAAAAAGGGAGATGTTATTGGATATCGCTCTGTTATTATTTCGGAGCCAGCATGCACAAGTGTTAAAGTAATTGAAGATGCGGTTGTATGCTTTATTCCTTCTCATGAATTATATCATTTATTAAGAGAGAACAGTGAGTTTGGTATCGAAATGCTACAAATAGCCTGTAAGGAACTTGGCGAAGCAAATAATTACATTACTGATATTGCACAAAAGACTGTTAAAGAAAGACTTGCAGAAATTCTACTTCACTTAAAAGATGAGTTCGGTGTAAATAACGATGAGGTTATAAATATAAATCTTACTCGCGAAGAGCTTGCCAATTTAATTGGTACTGCCACCGAATCTGTTATTAGATTATTATCCGAATTTAAGACAGATGGTATTATTGAACTCCAAGGTAGAAAAATCAAAATTAAGGATGCCGTCAAACTAAAAAAAATAAGTAATGTGTTTTAAGAATTAATGCAAGAGCTTAATAAAGATAAAATAATTAATAAAGCTCTAACTCTCAATGAACTTAATGCAGAGCAAGGCGAGTATTTATATTTGAACTCCTCACTCTCCGAATTAATATTTGTTGCAAACGAAATTCGCAAAAAACTCCATCCAAATAAAATTGTATCATATATAATAGATCGCAATATTAATTTATCGAATATATGTGTGTCAAATTGCTTGTTTTGCAACTTTTGCCGTACTAAAAAAAGCAAAGAAGCATATATTCTTAGCATGGACGAATATAAACAAAAAATTGATGAACTATATCTATTGGGTGGCAAGCAAATAATGCTCCAAGGTGGTATTCATCCCGATTTTAATATTGATTTTAATATTACACTTTTCAAAAAACTTAAACGAAATTATCCAGATCTTAAACTACATGCTTTAGGCCCTGCCGAAATAGTATTTATTGCAAAAAACTCAGATTTAAGCATTCAAAAAACTTTAGAAAAACTAATTAATGCTGGTTTAGACAGTTTACCAGGTGCTGGTGCCGAAATTTTATCCGATCGAGTTAGAAAAATTGTAAGTCCCGTAAAATGCTCAACAGACGAGTGGCTCGAAGTTATGAAAACAGCTCATCAACTAAACTTAACAACATCTGCAACTATGATGTTTGGGCATTTAGAAACTCTTAAAGAAAGAATCGAGCATTTAATTAAAATTCGTGAAGTACAAACAATAAAACCTAAAAATACTACTGGATTTGTTTCATTTACTCTTTGGTCACTTGCTGGAGAAAACACTCGTCTTTTACGAAAATATAATACAATTAAACCTGTTAATACTACCGAATTTATCAAAATGCTTGCTATTAGCAGAATTATGCTTCCAAATATTCCGAACATTCAAACCAGTTGGCTTACAATGGGCAGCGAAATCGCCAAAATATGTCTTAATGCTGGTGCAAATGATATGAGCAGTATTATGATAGAGGAAAATGTCGTGTCACAAGCTGGTAAAAACAATCAGATAACTGAAAGTGAAATGATAAAAACAATTGAAAATGCTGGATTTACAGCAAAAAGAAGAGATCAAGAGTATAACTATATTTAGATAATTAAACACAAAAATATTGTTTTCAATACACTCTGCAGACATACCCTTTGTGACACCATAAAAAAAACGACTTACATTCAAGCTCTCAGCGAAGTTATAGATATATTCGTTTAAGTTGAGATTATGGTGGTTTGCAGTCACTAATTATAAAACAGCACCACATAATACCCAAAATAAGCAAGTAGATAAACAAAGCCTTTCCATCTAGTTATTTGCGGTTTTCTCAAGGGCAAAAAGAACAATCCTGTTAGCACAACAAAGCCCAATAGGAAATAAATATCAAAATTCATTGTGCTTGGATTTACTTGTAGTGGTGTTACCAAAGAGCTAATACCGGCAATAACCAGAATATTAAAAATATTAGATCCTATAATATTACCTAACCCAATTTCTATTTGTTTCTTAAATGCAGCTATTATCGAAGTCGCCAATTCGGGAATACTTGTTCCAAAAGCTATCACGGTTATAGATATTATTCTTTCACTAACTCCAAGACCTTTTGCAATATTTCCAGCACCCTCAACCAGAATATTTGACCCTAATAATAATCCTCCGCAACTTACTAAAACTAGTAAAACAGAAATCCAAGGGTTTTTTTGACGCTTTTCGGATGTTGTTACTTCTACTATTTTCGTTTTTGTCTCTGTTTTCTTTTTATAATTCATTTTGATTATCAACATGAGATAAATTGCCATGAGCAAAAGCATAATAAATCCTTCGAGCCGATTTATTATTAAATCGCTCATAAATACAGCAAAAACAATACTTGCAATTAATAAAACTGGATAATCGAACCGAATTGTTGATTTATTTACTGGAATATTTATTATTACCGCCGTTAGAGCTAGCACCAAACCGATATTTGCAATATTACTACCAACCACATTTCCGATAGCAATATCGGGAGCACCAGCTAATACAGCATTTAAACTCACAAACAGTTCAGGAGCCGAAGTTCCCATTGAAACAATAGTAACACCAACAATAAAAGGAGGAATATTAAAATGTTCTGCAATGGAGGAGCCCGACTTCACCAGCTGGTTTCCACCAAACAAAAGCAATATTATGCCTAATATAAGATAAATATAATCCATAAGATTTGACAAAATTAACATTTTGAAAACACTTCAAAACAGCATTGACCTTTTTATTTCAATAAATCATCAATATTTAACCATTTTTTTTAGTTATCTGTCTTTTAAAACACAAAAAAATGAAACATTAAACGCAAATAACCATAATTATCACTATTATTTTATTTAAAATCTCATAAAGTTTAACAATTGTTTTCAATTTAATTAGTTAATTGTATCTTTGTTTCGTTTAAAAAAATTCACATTTGCGTTTAATTATATGAAGCAAAAAACAATTTTAAAGGAGGTTAGCCTTAAAGGGTCTGGATTACATTTCGGAAAGATTACAAACCTCCTTATAAAACCAGCAGAGGAAAACACTGGTTATATTTTTATAAGGACAGACCTTGCTGGCAAGCCATCTATCCTTGCAATTATTGATAATGTTACAGACACTTCGCGAGGAACCACAATCTCAAATGGTAGTGCTAGTGTAAGCACAATTGAGCATTTACTGGCTGCAACCTACGCATTAGGAGTAGATAATGTTATTTTCGAAATTGACGGTCCCGAAGTCCCTATTTTAGACGGAAGTTCAAAATATTTTGTCGAAGCTTATCATAAAGCAGGTATTGTAGAGCAAAATGCAGAATTAAAAATTTATGAAATAAGCGAAAATCTATCTTTCATTGATGAAGAAAGAGATATTGAAATAAATATATATCCTGATAAAAATTACAACTTAAAAGTATTAGTTGATTACAGATCAGAGTTACTATCCAATCAATTTGCCTTTTTAAATAGTCTTAAAGATTTTACGAAAAATATTTCCTCATGTCGCACATTTGTCTTTTTAAGTGAATTAGAACCTCTTTTACACTTAAATTTAATAAAAGGTGGTGATCTTGATAATGCAATTGTTATAGTTGATAAAGAAAGTTCACAAGAAGAGTTCGACCGGTTGGCAAAGTTATTTAAGAAGCCTAGCGTTGAAGTTCAATCATCGGGAGTACTTAACAATTTAAAATTGCAATTTACTAACGAGCCTGCACGTCATAAACTACTAGATATTATTGGAGACCTTGCACTAACAGGCTATCGCTTTAATGCTTCAATTATGGCTCGCCGTCCAGGACATTATGGTAATACCGAAACGGCAAAATTGATACGTAAATACATTGAATTAAAAAAATCAGAAAAAAAAACAAAGAAAATCCCAATATACAATCCTGATGCAAAACCGCTGATGGACGTGAATAGAGTAAAAGAGTTTTTACCTCATCGTTTTCCATTTTTATTTGTCGATAAAATCATGAGTCTTACTGACACAGAGGTTATAGGAATAAAAAATGTTAGTAATGATGAGCACTATTTTGAAGGACATTTTCCTGACGAGCCTGTAATGCCGGGTGTTTTACAAGTAGAAGCTATGGCACAAACTGGTGGAATACTAGTTTTGAATACTGTTGCAGACCCTGAAAATTATCTTACATATTTTATGAAAATTGATAATGTGAAATTTCGAAGACAAGTAGTGCCAGGAGATGTTCTAGTAATGAAGCTACAACTCTTAGAGCCAATACGTCGTGGTATCGCCCACATGAAGGGAGAAGCGTTTGTTGGTACGGAACTTGTAAGCGAAGCAGAAATGTATGCACAAATCGTTAAACAAAAAAATTAATTATGAATCAGCCTCTTTCTTATGTTAATTCATCGGCAAAAATTGCCAGTAATGTCGTAATAGAACCTTTTGTCACAATTAATAAAAATGTTGAAATCGGCGAAGGAACCTGGATAGGGTCATGCGTAACAATAATGGAAGGTAGTCGGATAGGCAAAAATTGTCGCATTTTCCCAGGTGCAGTTATAGGAGCAATTCCTCAAGATTTGAAATTTAAAGGAGAAGACTCTACCGCAGAAATCGGCGACAATACAACCATTCGTGAGTGTGTTACAATTAATCGCGGAACTATTGTAAAAGGTAAAACTGTTATTGGCTCCAATTGCCTTTTAATGGCTTATGTTCATGTCGCGCACGACTGCGTTATTGGCAATGATGTAATACTAGTAAACGGCGTAAATCTTGCTGGTGAAGTTATTATTGACGACTTTGCAATTATTAGTGCAAATTCTCTAATACACCAATTTTGCCATATAGGTGCACACACTATGCTTGCAGGAAACTCTCTCGTAGGCAAAGATGTTCCACCTTATGTAAAAGCAGCTAGAAACCCCCTGTCCTATGCAGGCGTAAACTCAATAGGATTAAGAAGAAGAAATTTCTGTAATGATAAAATAAATAAAATACAAGATATTTACAGAGTCCTTTTTAATCAAGGAATGAACGTAACTCAGGCTGTCGAATATATTGAAACAGAGTTGCCCTCTAGTAAAGAAAGAGACGAAATAATCCTTTTTATCCGCAACTCAAAACGTGGAATTATTAAAGGATATTTTGATAATGCAGACTCGTAAAGAGGCTTATAAACAAATCCGGGATTTTAGATTTTTACCGAAAAATCCCAGTTTATTGGTAATATTACTTACGTGTATGTTTGGTTTTACCTTAATATTATGAAACTTTTACTTTCATTTAGTTTCTTGCAATTTATAAGATATTTACCAGCTTTAAGTTCGCTTATATCAATACTCATAAATCCAAGTTGCTGATTTGTACTGATTGTTTTTACAAGATCGCCATTGATGGTGTAAATACTGAATTGATGCTGTGTTTCGAGCTTATCAAAAGAATCCCATTCGCTTTTTGTGAATGGGATTCTTTTAAGTATAATATTCGATTATCTATAATAGAGTATTCTTTACTCTATCTGTCCTGCTTTAATTGGATTGCCTTCTGTAAGATTGTCTGCTCTACTGATAATTTTTAACTGACTTTTATCTGCAGATAATTCAACTTTTATCCAACTATAATAATATTTTTCCTGATTTGGACCACTATATGTTGCAACAGCACGATAACTAATGAACTTTTCTCCTTTTCCTGCAAAATCATCTAAGTATGCAACGTCACCTGACCATAAATTGTTTTCTGGAATTATATCGTTGTTGCTGAACATATAAGCTGAATTGTTTGCAGATATTGCAATTTGCTGATATCCATTACATTCACCTATTGAGTCAATAATCCTATAAATCATAACTTGTTTATTATTTTCATTACAAGTATCTATTTTAAAAGCAAGAGCAATTCTTGTAGTAATAACCGAATCTGCGTTTGCCACAGTAACGATTTTAGTGATTTCTGAATAAATTATATCATCTGCTGGCATTTCAATTTTATCTTCACACGAGGATAAGAAAATTGTAAAAATCATTGTGGTTATAATAAATATATTTTTCATAATAAACTTTTTAATCTACAATCATTCTTTTTGAATCAATAATTCTATTCCCTACAACCAAAGTATAAATAAACATTTCTGAATATAAATCTGTTTTGTCTATTTCTATCTGATTTTCATTATTTGTTTGTAAAGATACGGATTTTATTTCTTTTCCCTGTAAATCACAAATAACTATTCTATATTAAATAAAAAAAACTTGCTGATGATATTTATGTTGAACAACTCAAAAAACAAATAAATAAAGCAGAAAACACAATACACATTTCCCTTTCTTAATTTTCTCTCCTCTGACCAGCGGTTCAAAATGACCGATATATTATGGTATTAGTCGGCGACTATTGAATAAGTAAATACGCAAGAATATCTTTTGTCGCCGACTTTACTCTCCCACGTTGTTAGGTCATTTCAACCAACGGGAGAAATCTGGTTTTTTTCGAGCATAATTTGAAACAGATGTGTAAATCCGAGCGAACAGTATCAACAAAGATGTTTATGCCCGCTGGGCAAAATAAAAACTTTCATTATGTTTGCTTATTGATGTTAAAGCCCACCAGGCTATAACCAATATAATTACAAAATACCGCTCCGCTCACTCGGATTTGTTTGCAATCCGAGTGTTGCTGCAACCACAGTGCTGCTACAACCCGAGTGTTGCTATGTTTATTATTTAAACGTAATTGGATATTCTGGACTAACCGCAGCCTATAGGGCAAGCTCGCCATAGGCAACCTGACCCCTCTAAATCAGAATTAAAAATTGACAAAAAAGTTCTGTCATTCTCTTGCTCACTCGGATTTATTTGCAATCCGAGTGCTGCTACAACCCAAGTGTTGCTGTGTTTATTATTTAAACGTAATTAACTGTTGAGGTTCAATAATAATTTCCAATAAATAATTCGAGGAATAGTGGAAGATACTAAATATTTAGTTTATCACTGCATTCGAATTGCAATTCTGAGCGAACAGTGGAGTTTTGATACCAAATTGGTATTATATTTTCAGTATGTGAAACAAAAAAAACCTGCCATTTTCACAGCAGGTTTTTTTTGTTTATTTAAAACTTAATAATCAAGTTCTTATTTTTCTTTCATATATCCGTATAGGATATCAGTTGCAGCTACATAAGTTTCTTTAATCGTTCTTGGGCTAGTCCATCTGATAAGGTTAAGATATGAGCCAGCTTTATCGTTAGTTCCCGATGCTCTTGAGCCGCCAAATGGCTGTAATCCTACCATTGCACCTGTTGGTTTGTCGTTAATGTAGAAGTTTCCAGCAGCATAACGTAACATATCAAAAGCTTTTAGTGTAGCATACTTATCATTGCTCCAAATTGCACCTGTTAATCCATAAGGAGAAGTTGTATTACAAAGTTCTAAAGTTTCTTCGTATTTTGTATCCTCATAAACATAAACAGTTAATACTGGGCCAAATATCTCTTCTTCCATTGATTTGAATTTTGGATTAGTAGTAACTATAATAGTAGGTTCAATAAAATATCCTTTAGATTTATCGCATACACCACCACGTACTATTTCCGCCTCTTTAGATTCTTTTGCAAAATCAATGTATGATTTAATATTATCGAAAGAAGCTTCATCAATAACAGCATTTACAAATACATCAAATTCATAAGGTTGTCCCATTTTGATTTGATCCATAAGTGCAAATATTCTATTTTTAACATCACCCCAAAGAGATTTTGGAACATAAGCTCTTGAAGCAGCCGAACATTTTTGTCCTTGGAACTCAAATGATCCTGCCACCATTGCAGTTGCCAGTTCTTGAGGATATGCTGAATTATGGGCAAAGATAAAGTCTTTTCCTCCTGTTTCACCAACAAGTTTAGGATAAGATACATATTTATCAAGATTATCGCCAACGCCTTTCCAAAGAGTGTTAAAAGTAACATTCGAGCCAGTAAAGTGAATACCAGCAAGGTCTTTGCTTGCTAATATATTTTTACCAATAAGGCTTCCTTGACCAGGAATAAAGTTAATTACGCCGTCTGGTAATCCAGCTTCTTTGAAAACTTTCATTAAATAATAATTTGAAAGAATTGCAGTCGTTGCAGGTTTCCAAATAGTAGTATTACCCATAACTGCTGGTGCTAAGTTTAGGTTTCCGGCAATTGATGTAAAGTTAAAAGGCGAAACTGCAAAAACGAAACCCTCTAATGGTCTGTATTCTAATCTATTGTTATGAGAGTTCATTGAGTTTGGCTGGTCTCCGTAAATTTGAGTAGCAAAATGAGCATTAAACCTAAGGAAGTCAATTAATTCACAAGCTGCATCAATTTCAGATTGGAAAATGTTTTTACTTTGTCCCAACATTGTTGAGGCATTAATCACCGCTCTATATTTGGTAGCGATTAATTCGGCAATTCTTAAAGTAATGGAAATTCTTTCGACATACGGTACGTTTTCCCATAGTTTTTTTGCTTCCATTGCAGCATCAATAGCCATTTTAACCTCTTTTTCTGAAACCTTATGATAGGTTGCAAGCACATGATTGTGATCACTAGGCATTACAACTTTACCGATGTTTCCAGTTTTAATTTCTTTTCCACCAATAATGATTGGAATTTCAATTTGTTCGGAACGCATCTTTTTTAACGTTGCTTCGAGCTCTACACGCTCAGGACTACCTTTTAAATAGGTTTTTACCGGTTCATTGTTCGGCATCTGAAAACTAAATACTGCATTATTCATAGCGATATAAAAATTAAAATTAAACTTCATTAAACTATATTAGACAAATGTATTGATTTTAACTTAATTAAAAACACGTTTTCATCAAGCTTTATGTTAATTAGTATTCTAATACAAAAACTAAAGTCCTAAGAGCTTTGATGCACATGGAAACGAACGAAAAAGTATTATACAACATATTATACCAAATCCCTTATAGTTTTCATATCAAAGACATAAGTCTGCGGATATTTTCTGTTATTATTTCCGAATTTCCATTTCATCAATTAAATGTTTTGCTTCTGCATATTTATCAATAATAAACAAAGCATATCTAATATCGAGTGTAATGTTACGGACCATATCTGGGTCATACATAATGTCGCTCATTGTTCCTTCCCAATTACGGTCGAAATTTATTCCGATTAACTCACCGTTTGCATTAAGTACAGGGCTTCCTGAATTTCCGCCAGTAGTGTGGTTTGTACCAATAAAACCTACGTGAATTGTGCCATCAGCATCGGCATATTGTCCATAATCTTTGGCATTGTACAACTCTTTAAGTTTTGCAGGAACATCATAATCGTAAATCTCTGGATTGTCTTTTTCCATTATTCCGTCTAAAGTTGTAAAGTAGTCGTATTCTACTCCATCTTTAGGAAAATAATTATCAACTTGCCCATAAGTTACTCGTAGCGTAAAATTTGCATCAGGATAAAACAATCTGTCTTTTTCAAACTCCATTTGTGCTTTCATGTAAATTCTATCAAGACTGTCTAAATGATATTGGTAATTGTTATATTCGGTGGCAATGGTATTTCTATATATGTCTAAATAATCCTTCATCAAAATATAAATAGGGTCTTTAATTATTTTTTTGTACGATTTAGTTGATAGATTCTCGACGAACTCATTAAATTTATCTTCGTTTGTTAGTACAGATTTATCAAACATATAATCGGCAAAAGCTTCATATTTATTATTGTGTTTTTTAGTAATTTTATCAAAATTTGCGAAATAAGCAGGGTGCATTTCTTTAGGAATGTTTTCCATATATAATTCGGTCATTTTGGCAAATATTTTTTTATCTGCAGCCTCATTGTAGTCTTTAAAGTGAGCTTTTCCCGTTGATTTTGCCTCGTTTTTGATTATTTCAACAGCATTATCTTTTGCATTTTCTAAGTTTTCCAGCACTCTTAAACGCAGAGCTAATATTACGGCATCGCTACCTAAACCAGCTTCATTAATATATATCATACCCATATTATATTTTGATAATTCTGAATATATAGTTTGATATTGGTCTAATATTTTGCCGTATTTCTCGTTAAGTATTTGATTACTATCAGTCCAATTTTTAAATTCTATTTCATAATTTTTCTTTTTATTAACAGCATCGAGTTTTTTTAATCCTCTCATTTCGCCAATCCATTTTTTCCAGCCATTTGCAACTGAGGCAGCTTTTGCAGAATATTGAATTCTTATAAATGGGTCAGAGTTCATAGCCTCGTTAATTATATCTAATTTTTTTTCACGAATAAGAACTCTATTGGGGTCGCTTTCGTTTAATATTTGCTCTACTGCAAAAGATGGAAGATAGCTTTGCGTTGTTCCTGGATAACCAAATACCATTGTAAAACCACCTTTTTTTACACCTTTTAAAGATATTGGGAAAAATTCCTTTGGTTTTAAAGGCACATTGTCCTCAGAGTATTCAGCAGGTTTTCCGTCTTTATCGGCATATACTCTAAAAAGCGAAAAGTCGCCAGTATGTCGTGGCCACATCCAGTTGTCGGTATCGCCACCAAACTTACCAATAGCAGAAGGCGGTGCTCCGACTAAACGAACATCAGTAAAAACTTCGTTTAGAAAAATAAAATATTGATTCCCTTGATAGAACTGTTCAACTCGACCTTCGTAATGAGTATCTCCAACGGCTTCTTTTATAAGTTCTTTTATGTTTTTTTCGATTATACTATTTCTCTCAGCTTCTGTCATATTATCTGTAACATTTGCTAAAACTTTGTCGGTAACTTCGGCCATACTAACTAAAAAAGTAACCGATAATCCTGGATTAGATAACTCCTCTTTTTTTGACATTGCCCAAAATCCGTCAGTGAGATAATCGTTTTCTAAACTGCTATGTTTTTGTATCTGACTATAACCACAGTGGTGATTAGTAAGAAGTAATCCTTGGTCAGAAATCATTTCCCCGGTACATCCGCCGCCAAAAATCACAATCGCATCTTTCATCGAGGCATTATTTACACTATAAATATCTTCGGCAGTTAGTTTAAAACCCTTTTTTTGCATGTCTGCAAAATTGTACTTCTCAAGCAAAATAGGTATCCACATACCTTCGTCTGCCTTTGCAAATGGAACCAGCAATAGGCTAAGCAAAATAATTGCAAGTAATTTCTTCATAATTTTTATATTTTTAATGATTCAATTTATAATTTTATTTTTTTGATAATTAATGTTTGTTTAGTTTTTACTCAGTTTTTATAAAATGTATTTTCACTTTTATTTTTCATTTTTTCTATTTGTTATTAATCCTAAGCTTTAAGTTAGGGTAATTTTAAAAGTTTTATTACTGTTAGGGCTAAAGCCCTTTTCTCGTTTATGTTCTTTTCCCCGCCCTAAAGGACGGGGTTAATGTTTGTTTTTCCGCCAACTAGTTTATGTTCTTGACCCTCGCCCTAAAGGACGG
>JAQVOR010000040.1 GCA_028702535.1 Bacteroidales bacterium | reverse complement strand
CCTCCTGCAATTGATCAAATAAACCTTAATTCGGAGGTTACTGATGTAAACGTTTGTGCTGGTGATGACTTAGCTACTGCAATAGCAGCTCTTGCTCCTCAAATGACAATTTCGGATACAGAGTCTAACGAGTATCTTGTTGACCTTACTTGGACTATTGACGCTTATGATGCAAATACTCCAGCTGTTTATAATGCCACAGGAACATTCGAGTTGCCTACAGGTGTTGTTCAATCAGATCCTGTAACACCTCTTGAAATTGGTGCTACTGTTACAGTTAATGCACTTCCAGTTGTTACTTGCCCAGAAACAATGAATGTTGCAGTAAATACTCTTGTAGCATTTACAGGTCAAACTCCTGCTGGCGGAACATTCACAGGAACAGGTGTTGTAGGTGACACATTTGATCCTAATGGATTAGATAATGGCACTTACATTATCACTTACACATACACAGATCCAACTACAGGTTGCGATAACTCTTGTGATTTTAACGTAATTGTTGATGTTGATATCAGTGTTGCAGACATTACTGTCGAGAGCATTGGAATTTTCCCAAATCCAAACAAAGGTGAATTTACAATTGACTTCAGCAATATCCAAGGTGATGTATCATATCAAGTTTACGATACTAAAGGAAGCATTATTGTTCAACGCGAAATTCCAACCAATGGTAATACTGTTGAAGAAGTCTCTGTTGATCTTACTCCTGGTGTTTACTACGTAAAAATTGTTACTACTAATCAAACATTCGTTGAAAAACTAGTGATTGAATAGTAAATTTGTGGCACGTACAGACGTACGGTCGTACGTCTCTACGTGCCACAAATTATGAAATAATAATTCTCCCTCTCTGATTAAAAAGTCCGTCCGCTAACCAGCAGACGGACTTTTTTTTGGATTATATCAATAATGACGAACAAACGAACAGAAGAAATAATAAACAATGTCCCCTTTATATTCAGAATAAAAGCATTATCTAAAACCTTATTTCTGTTTTAACATTTTAGCATTAGATTACAACCACACTCACAAACCACATTATCAATCTGACAACTGAAATAATTAATGCAATAATACAAAAACCCACACCAATAGATTGATTAGTTTTATCTGATGTTGTCAATTTGCGTTTTAATAGTGTGAGTTTCCTTTTATTTTTTGGTATCTGTGATAACCCAACTATCGCCAGTACGAAACCTACGAAAGGTAAAACAATCGCAAATACAAAACTAATAAAACCAATTATTACAATACTGTTAGTATTGATCTTGACGGACGGATTATCTTGTTTATTTGTCTGATTAAAATATTGTGTTTTGTTTTGACTTTGGTTAGAATTAGTATAAGATTGCTGTGGATAATTACATGATTGTTTTTGAGTTTGTTGAGAATCTTGAACTCGTTGAGCCTCTTTTTTATTTAAAATATCATTATTTTTATTAATAGAATCTTTTTGAGGAATATATGAGCTTGATCTCACTTGCTGAACGTTTGCAGCGGCTTCGGTTTGGTCTTTCTCCTTTTTTAGTTTCTCAGCCTTAATTTCGGCAAGCAAATCATGATAATTCATTGTTCTTGCTGATTGAGATTGTGCTACGTCTTTGTCATCTTTTTTAGGTATTTGAATTTGTGAAGCACTTGTGGATTTGACATTCTCCTCTACTCTATCATCTGAAATTACAGTATCAACATTTTTCTGTTCATCAATAATAGAATCGACTTCTGGCAAAACATACGATAAACCTTGATGATGTAATTGATTAGAATTTTTAGTTGCAGATTGTTCGGAATAATTTTCGTTTTTATAAATAGAATCAGAAAGTATATTGAGCAATTCCAACGAACTTTTAAATCTATTATCCGCTTTTTGGTGCATTCCTTTTCTAACAATATCGTGCAAAAAATCAGGTACTCCTGATAAATCCAAAGAGTTTTGAGCATTAGTAATATTATTGTCTCCAAAAATATATTTTATCATAGCCGTACAAGTGTAAACATCAGACTTTTGAGTTATACATGCTGGACATGAAAAAATCTCTGGAGCAGCAAAAACAAGTTCATCACGAAGGATATTCAAATTATCTTCATTTTTTGACTGCAAAAACACATTTACTAATCCTGGATTACTTATCTTAACCTGTTGTGAGCTATCTATGAGCATATTTTCGGAACAGAGATTGGTAACATAAATATTTCGTGAGTTCAAATATTCTATCGCATCAATAATGCTTTTACACAGGTTAAATTTTCCAGCAATTGACAAATTCTCTAATAAAACATCCAGCTTAGAAAAATCATCAGTTTTGGAAAGTATTGCTAATTTATGATTTTCTTCAAGCATATCAATATTTTCAACAATATTATCATGTTCTGCAAAAGCGAGTTTAAAAATGCTTTGCTCAAATGCAGATTTAATGTCGGGGTCATTGGCAAACAGTTCATTAATAATTGTAATTCGCAGTTTCTGCCCAGTTAGCACAGCATGTTCGGCATTATAAACAGTAAACAATCTATTTTTTTGAACTATTTCTTTTAACAAATAACCTCTAACACTTGTTTCCATGATACAATTTTGATAGATATTGACAAATATAATTAAAAAAACATATTTTTGCATTATGAATTTTAAGAAAGCCATAAAACTAATTTTAATATCTCCTTTTATTTTACTTGTGAAACTATATCAGTGGGTTATCAGTCCATGGCTACCTGCTTCGTGCCGACATTACCCAACATGCTCAAATTACACCATACAGGCATTTAAAAAGCATGGTCCAATCAAAGGCATTATTTTATCAACATGGAGAATTCTTCGCTGCAATCCATGGGGTACTTTCGGAGACGATCCAGTTCCTGAAGTATGGCCGAAAAACCGAACAAGTAAAAAACCAAACAATAAAATTAACTAATAACCCTATTTATATATTTTTTAATAATTATTGTTTTATTGATATTTAACAACAAAAACAATTTGCAAAAGCTTACACAGGGTAAAAAAATTACACAGGGTAAAAAAAAGTTACACAGAGGTACACGGATTCAATTAAAAACAATTAGTATTATCGGGATACTTCGGAGTTGTTATTAAGAAGATTGCTGTTTATAAGCATGTAATTGATAGCTTTGTGCAAAATGCTGCAAATCTTCGCCACGAAACAAAATCTATTAAAGTACTCTTGACTATTTTTCAAATATTTGAAGTCCTCTTGTTGAAAAAGACAATCCTTGTTGACCATTCGTTGAAATCATAACAGCTTCAAATAAAGGAGGGTTTTTGTCGTTTTTTACTGCCCAATCAAAAACAAAATTAGCCCCCGAGCCTCCTTCTTTATCCTCTTCTGCAATGACTATTTCAACCGTTTCTAAAGGTTTAAGACAAATTGGTTCTTGTATATATTGCCTAATATTATCTCCATCTGTATTAAAATAATCAGCTTTTAAAATATAAATTGAATCAGTAGTTGTTATATTTCGGATACTTACAGTAATTGTAAGGTCAAAAGTCCGGTCTTCGTATCTATGATAAATATGTGAGTAAACAGGCAAATATGATTTACCTTGCACCAATTCATCAAAATTTGGCATTTCTACTTTTCTTCCTTCCAAATCAATGGATTTCACAATCCTGTGTTCTACTTCAGTTTTACAAGATGAAAAAAGAAGAATAACAAATACAATTTTTATGATGTTTTTCATTTTTCGGTTTTTAGTTGACTGTAAAAATACAAATTTCTCGTGAAAGTTATTATTTTAATCTCCTTTAATTTTTTAAGTTCAAATTTAATAATTTTATCTAAAACATCAGTCAAAAACAGATGTTTTATAAAAACTCATTGTATTTTTGTGCTTTGAACTGGTAACTTTTCAATTAACGCTACTAGTAACTTTTCAACTAATATATACACTATGTTTCGCAATTAATAAGCGTACTCAACCTGTAAACAAACCAACAAAATGTTCTTGCACTGACAACTAACAATAGTTTTTTTAAGCCATTTTAGCAAACTTTGCCGTAATTGTTGTTTTCTAATGAATATAAGACATGCAGTTACTACAGTTTCGCACTTGTTTTTTTCTGAACAAATGTTTTTTCTTTTTGGCTGGTCCCATATTCTGTTTTTCGGCAGCACAGATTAAATTTGAATTTAAAGGCATATCATTAATAGATAATGCATCCTTGCCATTTGTTGCCCACGAAAGATCAAAAGAAGCTAATGTGATTTCTGAAGGATGGAAAGTATTTTTAACCTTCACACCCGTCTCATATAAACAATGTATAATCCCATTATTGCTTACTGCCAAATCTGAATATCCAGTTAATCCAGCATCAATTTCTTTATAAACTGGAAAAGTTAAGGCTTCATCATAACTCAATCTTAAAGTAAGGTTTGACCTTTGTCTTTTTGGGGCAGCATTATGTGTTGTTCCTCTCTTTGTACTCCATGGAGCCATTCGAGAATCAGGATTTGTAAAGATTATTCTGTTTAGATCCTGATATGGTTTAATCGAATATCTTATCATACTTGCATGACAAATCGGTTCAAAAAAATTGTCCGAATAATGTGGGCTAGACCAATTTGTAGTCCCATCAGGACTTAAAGACACAAGTCGTCTATAATTTTTTGATTCATTTCTCATATTAAATAATACTTCGCCGCTTAATAGTTCTACACACGAAGCTTCACTAGGAAAAATCAAAGTGTCATTATTTAATCCTATTATATCTCCTACCAACCAAGATTTTCCAAAATCATCACTATACATTACACTGGCAATTGAGGGGTGATGGGCTAATGCAAAATTGAGCGAATCAATTGCTTTACTTTCTGAAAACCAAATCGGGACAATCAATCTTCCTGTTGTTAGTTGTGTTCCGTGTCCTGGTCCGGTAGCAACAACCTTCCAAGGATATTTGGATTTAAATCCTTCAAGGACATCCGTAATATTTATCGTAGTATCCCACGAAACTCCTTCATCAACCGAAGATGTGTAAAATAATTTATTATATCCTACTGTATAAATAAGATGAATTTTATTATCAAAATAATCAACTATAGGAACTGCATTTGAACAGGTCGTATTCCCATTATCAGCTAAAATGGATATTGGTGTCCAACTTTCGCCAGAATCGGAACTAAGTCTATACACAATATTTGAAGGATCAAAATCGCCTCCCTTACCTTTTCGTCCTTCAGAAAACACAAGTATATTTCCGCTAACACTTGTTACTATTGCAGGTATTCGAAAAATATAAAACTCCGAACTCATCGGATCAAATAACACTTGTTTATTAAAATATCCGAAATCTTGCGTAAAAACATTTCCAGAAATTAATAACATCACAAATAATATTAAGACTGTATTTTTCATGTAGTTTTTTTTTCAAATATAAGGTATTTATTGATTGGAAATTATTTTATATAGTAATAAATTATTGAACTGATTTTATATAATATATCAAACAAAAAACAGCATCAAAACAGTTATAATTCCTACCAAAACGACAAATGTAATTTTATATGAGTAAACTCATTAGGATTAGCTGGATACTCTGTTTCTATATATGTATAATTTATTGTTGGATCATGTGCAGGGGGGTCAAGATATTGATTCCACATAGCATACTCTCTGGTATATTCTAAACTTACAATAACATTTTGCGTTTCTTCTGTTGTATTTGTCTTAAAGTAATATGAAGCATCAATACCACTATGTGTATATGGACTTAACCAAACATTTTGTAAAGTCATTGTCATTTCTCGCATATCAATACTGGATGTTGGAGTTAATCCTCCCCAGTTTTCCTTTTCATAAATTGTCATTTCGCCAGTAATGTAATTATAGGTCACCGTTTGTTCCATCCAATCAGACCAAGCATTAGTTATAATTAACTCTTCGGTTATTTCCTGATTATAATACATTGTACTATAAAACTCATCAGCATAAGTTCGATATACTTGCGGTATCAAATGAATCACATCCAAAAATTCGTTGGTGCCATCCGAGATTTTATGGATTTCTGCATTTATCATTCCGTAACCTTTAGTAAAAACAAAATCATCAAAGAAAAGAAAATCAGGAATATGATACATTTTTACCAAATAATCGACATTGATGCTTTCTGTTTTACTTTTATTAATAAATAATAAAAATGCTACATGTTTTTTCTCCATCTTATCAACACCTGATTCTCCAATAATAAACATACTGCTATCGACATCAGTAATATCTTCAAATAGCATTTTTTTATTATCACTATCATAATTACATAAATACACTTTCATATTATCATTTTGCTCGGATAATCTTTTATATTGAACTATTAATCTTTCCTGATTACCATTATATAATTGAACCAACTTTGCAGCAATGTAAGGAACTTCTTGACTAACAGTATCTTCAATTAAGCTTTCGTTTTGCTTAAATTTGAATAATTTTGTTGTAACAAAATCATTATTTCTAAAATACTTAAAAGGATCCTCGCCTTCTTGATGGTTTATTAATGAAAAATTAAGATTTGTACCTTCGAAAATATATTTAACGAATCCTTCAAATTCGTCTCCAATAGTAGAGCTTAATTTTTCATTAATAAAAGTATCCAAATAATTTAGCCAACTGCCTGTATATGGAGTTTCTCTAATTAGAACTTCTGGTTTTAGCTTTTCTCCTTCTCTATAAGATCTCATATAATGCAAAAAAGTGCTCGACACATTAGCCTCTGCAGAATTGACTTTAAATTTTTCGTAAACGGGTATTGACGATGATAAAGCATCCCACGAAATTGCAATTAAATCAAAAATAGATTTTGAATCTTTTGAACTAAGCATTGCATCATTAAAGTGGACTTCAGGCTCAGGTACTGACAATTCAGTTTCATTCCACACCATTCTATCTGCAAGTGGAGCTGTGGCTTCCATCCAAAAATAATTATCGAGTAAAACAGTCATATAATAATCCTGAGTGTAGTGCATATATTCATGAGCTAAGGTTCTTCTTAAATCGTCTTTATCCAAATTATAAATAGGATCAATATAAAAATATCCTCTTCCCGACAAATATCCTGCAGCTCCAATCTCTCCGCCAGCACCTGTATTTCTTAATCCCACATATACATTAAATCTTAAACTTGGTGTTTCTAGACCTAAAGCTTCAAATTTATTAATAATCTGGTCCATATATTCTCCAATATCCTGAATCATATAAGGAGTTCCACCATTATCCGGATCCGAATTTGAATTATGCCATGTTTCTGCAGGATGACTTAAAATATCATTTTCATAAACTTGATAAAAATTATCTTCGCCTCCTACGCCTGATTTATATATTACATTAACTCTATCTCTTGTGTGAATATGAGTATATGAGCCATGCGAAATATCCCACCATGATAATTTGGTAAGATGATTTGTGTAAAATTCAATAGCTCCATCTTCATTTAATGTTAATCCTCCATTTGTAAATTCAACCCATTTTTGATTTTTGTCATCATAATATACAGGCTTGTAATTATCAATATTAAGTTGATTAAATTCATCTGCATTAAAATTTTTCAACTTTATCAACAAAGGCACATCAAAAATACTGCCTGTACTAATATTAACATCATAAACACTTGCTAATACTGTTGTATCTGGTGAAATAGGCGGATTTAATAATTTTTCTATTGTTAAGCGAAAATTATTATAAGTAAACCCCGCAGGAATCACAATTTCAATGCTATCAACTGCAATTGTAATTGGTTCGTTTTGAACATTAATTAAAGTGTCGAGCAATAAATCTGCATAAGGAAGAATTCTAACGGAATCACTAATTAAAGGATTACAAGTTCCTTCTTCGACAATAAAACGGAATATTAACGCATCTTTAGGCTCTACAACAACTTCTCTATCTGTAACAGAAGAAATATTTTCCCATATTTGCTCGTTACTCATAGTATCTGATATATTATACCAATTTATTGAATCTAAAGAAGCCTGCCATTTTACAATACCTCTTAATTCTGGTGTTAACAAAGTAATTTGACGATCTGTAAAGACATTACCCGTATTTGCTACAGTTGATGTATAATAAGCATCAAGATAAATTGAATCATTTTTATCCGCCAAAAGAATAGCTTCTGTTTGTAGTTCGAGTAATTTTGTGTATTTTGTGTTTTTTACCTTGCAAGAATATTCGCCTTCATACTCCTCATCAAAACCATTAATAGTTAATACTGGACCATCAATAAAAAACGCATCATTTTTATACCATTTATAAGTATTATTTTCATGACATAAATTGCTAATTTGCCGGACATCTATCGAAAGAGTATCTCCTTTTTCAAATAAATATAATGTATCAGATAATTCGATAGTATCTTGATCATAATAATTAAATTCATAAGAATCAGTAAATATTGTATCATCAGGCATCAAAGAATATGCAATATCATTAAAAGTCAACTTATTATTCTTAATATTTAAATCGATTAAATTTTCCAAATGATTTAATGGAGGCAAAGGGCCTGAAATTTGATTATTCGGTAAATACAATACTTCAAGATTACTTAAAAATGAAAAGCTAAAAGGAATAGATTTCAATTTATTTGAACTAATTGCTAAATGTTTTAAAGTAGTTAAATTTTCAAAAGAAGAAGGCAATTCTTCTAATTCATTATTGCCAAGATATAAATCGCTAACTCTACTTAAATCAGTAAAACTTTCGGACAAGCTATTTATATTATTATTAGATAAAATCAAATCCCACAAAGCGGGCATTTCTCCCAATCCTGGGATAGTAGTTATTTTATTATAACTTAAATCCAGACGAAACAATGCAGTCAAATTTGCAATTGATGCCGGGACAGTTTCTATTAAATTATTACTAGCAAGAATTTGTTGCAAGTTTATTAAATTCCCAATACTATCGGGTAATGATGAAAACTGGTTATTACTAATATTTAAAACATTAAAATGAGTATGCTGACAGATTGAATTTGGCAACATACCTTCAAAAGCATTATCGTTAATGTAAAAACTCTCTAAATTAGTCCAATTACCAACGGATTCGGGAATAATCCCTTGAAATTGATTTTCGAAAACATGAAATTCTTTAAGTAATGTTAAGTTTCCAATTTCATTTGGTAATTGTCCTAAAAATTGATTCTTATATAAAATCAATTTCTGTAATTTTGTTAATTGCCCTATTTTGTAAGAAATTGAATCAGCAAACTGATTATCGGAGAGATCGATTTCTTCAAGCTCAAGTAAATCATATAATCCTACAGGAATTGTTCCTGTCATATCTCCACCGCTTAAATTTAGCACTTTTAAATTTGAAAGATTTGCTATGCTCTGTGGGATATTACCCACGGCTTTCATACTTAAACTTTCCAAATTTGTTAAATTCCCAATATTCACAGGTAATGAGGGTATGTTGGAACCATCATAATAATTTATAGTAAGCCCTTTTAATTCAGATAAATTAATTATAGAATTGGGTAATAGACCATTTATAAATCCTTTTATATTAAAATTCTGCAAAGCGCTTAAATCAGAAATTTCATCAGGGATTTGTCCTTGCAATACACTATTAAGACTCAAAGAAATAACTCTGTCATTCATAACCACTACCCCATTCCAGTAAATTACTGGTTGCGAAATATCCCAGCCCGTTGTTTCGTTCATGCTATTATGAAACGCCAATAACGCCAAAGAATCGTTAGGATTAACAGGGAAAGGTGTTGGTGAAATAAATCTACAACTGGAGATATTGGTTCCAAATGTATATGATCCTGCCTCAAAAGTTGAGTTGCTATTTAATATAAAATACCCATTATGATTTCCTCCCCAACCAAAATTAATATGGAAATAATCATCTTCATCATAACCATCAATAACAACCGCATGACTGGGATCTCCTAATAATTCGCAATAAATTGGTCTATTATTATCCAATTCGCTTTTTAAATAAAAATTTTCAGAGGAGCCTCTATGTAAATAATACTTAAAATAAGTTTTTAAAATATCATGATAATTAGATATTGAGGGAATACTTCCAATAATTCCATACTGGTTATGTCCGCAATAATTCATATTCATTGCCACTCCAATATGATAAGATAAAATCTCATAATCATCATTATCAGGATTTATCCAATTATAATTTGCTGTTTCAAAATCGACACAAAGTTCTCCATAAGTTGAGTGATTGTAACAATAAGAACCAACACCATTTGCCGGATATTTATAATATGCCATAATCTGAGCCATTGCTGTTGCAACACAACCCGAAGGACAATCTCCAACATTTTGATGATAAAATTGATTTAAACTAATTCCTTGGGCATCTAATAAAGGGGCAACATAACTTCTTGTATTAGATTTAAGATTATTATTAATTTCTAAACTTAATTTTTCTGTGGTTTCGTAAAAACTTATCAAAGAATTAAAAGCATCAAGTCTATTATTTGTATTTATAGATGCTGTTAACGAATAGCCAACGACAATAAATTCTCCCTTATTTTCTGATACCAAAGCAAAACCGCCATCATAATTTTGAAAGCAATAAAGCGGATTAAGCACTGTGCCATTTGATTTATAAATCCCTTCTAAATTTATATTTTCCAAATTAATACCTTTTGATATTAAAAAGTTTTCAGCAGAAAGTTTTGCTTTTTCAAAACCTAAATTTTGAGCAGATATATTAACTGTAAGTAAAACAAAAATTAATATATTACAGATTTTCCTTATTAAACACTTAAATTTCATATCTATAAATTTTGTGTAGGTTTTACAATATTATAAGCTTCTTTAATTCTAAAAATCCATTCGTTTTATCTTCGATTTTCATTAAATATATGCCTTGTTTCAGACTCATATTTAAAACTGTTTTTTCAGTAATTTTTTTATTAATTACATTATTTCCTTTATTATCAAAAATAAGAACATCTAATTCTGAGATAATATCATTTGGATTGATAATTATGTAATTTGACGCAGGATTAGGATATACCAAGACACTAAGCTCAGAAATAGTTTGTTCAACATCTGTAAAATCAGAAGTTTTAGTATCAGAACAATTTTCCGCATCTTTTACTGTAAACTCTAAAAAATCAAAACTTACTGGTTTCAATATTTCCATACTAAGCTCATCGCCAATCAGCATATTATCCTGAAACCACGAATAAGAATAAGGGACTGTTCCACCATCCACAATAACGCTCTCTCCTAAAACAAAAGAGTTCTCCGTTTCATAATATAATTCATCAGCAATAATTTGAAGTTTTTCTGGCTGATTAACTAAAACGTTAATATAAGTTTGAGCTTTTAGATCTGCAGCATAAAAAAACGAGGTCTGTATCAATAATATTAGTATTATTATTTTTAATGTTTTCATGGTGATGCTTTTTAAATTAAAAATTTAATAAAAAAACCTTTTATAATGCAAATATACGCTATTCTAAAATATGAAATTAAAATTAGAGAAAAATATTTTGAGTAGAATTGGGGATAAACTCAAATAGGTAAATATCGTGAATAAATTTGATAGGATAATACAGTTTTCAGAACTCCTGATTTATTCGCAAATCAGCAATCCCCATATTTGAAAATTAGCGATTGCATTACCTCGTCATCCACCTGTGTATCAAGGCATTAAATTTTTCAAGACTGCTAATTTTATCTACTTTTTTTACATTCCAATCCTCAATATACTCTCGAGTGTCTTCAGACGACATTGATTCTTCAATTGTAATTTTTTCTTCTATTGATGTTCTGCGGTAAAATTCAATTACAAATGTCTTATCATCAAAAATTCCTGGAATACCAACAACACATTCAAAATTCTCAATAGGTTCGTAGAAAACTAATCCGTCGAAAATATATTCAAAGTTAACTGTCTCATAGGCATTTCCACCAAAATTATACATATCAAATTTTGTTTTGCCAAAAGGAGTGTCTTTCAAGTCAAAACCAAGTTTTTTATTCCCTGTATATTTAAAAGACGCATCCCATTTTCCGTTGGCAACTAATTCCCAAGAATTGGTAATACCATTTATTAAAATTCCTTTAGTTGAATTAGGGAATGTTTTGTAAATATATTCGGCAGCACTATATGTAATTGGTTCTGTAGGATGTATTAAATACTTTGGTGTTCGAGTATAAGCATGATAAGTATTCATTATAACAAGTGCTTTTTTCTTGTTTGGGGCATTATATTTTTCTTGGTCATATTTTCTTATAAACTGCTGTGCCATGATAGTATTTCTATCAATCACAGGTGGCAAATTGTTTTGTGGTTCCATCATATCAAGGAACATAATGTATTGCTCATTACATTTAATAGAATCCCACGAGAACATAAGATCCAAAGGAATCAACCGAATTTTTTCATTCAATTGCCTTTGCTGATTAATTTGATAAATGCTTTCAATCAAATAGTAATAGTTATAATTTGGCCATAAAGAAAACATATCAAGATTTCTAAAAATTGACAGCAAATGCTCTTTAATCTCAATCGTTGAAAGATTCTCTTTTAGTAAAAACTCGTTAATTTGTTGTCCTACATTAAAGACACCAACTTCTGTGTACACATTTCCTGTAAATCGTTTGTCTTTAATAATTTCAACAATCATTTCGTATTGTTTAAATTCGGGATGCAGTCTTTCGCATAAAACAATAATATCTTTTTCTTCAAAAGATTTTAACACATACTCTTTTGGAGATAAAAATGTCTTACTGCTTAGAAAATCAACATAAGATTTTATACTATCATTTGGTAATTTTTGAGAGCATACCACAGAACAGAATCCTATGAATATTAATATTGTCGTCATTATTCTTTTCATGTCAATTACATTTGAAGTTGTTTTCTTAATATAACCGCCAACAATAATAAATGAATATTTCGATCAAAATATATTTTCCAAAACTACAATAAACAATGAATATTTGCTAATTTATCGAAGATTTTGGCAAAAAAAAACGTGAATTTCTTCACGTTTTCTAAAAATTAAGACAAAAACTTTATGTCTTTATGTTTAAATAATTATCAATTAGTTGAATGTCCATCTTACTAATCCAAGATCTCCTACCTGCATTTCAATTACAAGTTTAATCAAGCTATTTTCAATTACTTTGTAAGCAGTAATATTATCTAATGTTAGTGTTTTTCCATCCTCTGCCAATGTCCATGTTCCTGTTTTCACATAATCACAAGTATCTATAATAGCATAAGTGTTATCAGCTTTAAAATCCCATTTTGCAGACAGCTCACAAGTTGTGGCAACATCTGCACCTAACACTGTTTTAGAAACTAAATTCCACTTTCTCACGACCATATTAACTTCCGTTGTTTCTTTTTTACATGATTCCAAAAGGACTCCCGACACTACACAGATAGCGAAAATAAGCAAACTAATTTTTGTTTTCATTTTTGTTTTGTTTTAATTGTTATTAATAATATTGAATTACAAATTAAGCCTTTTATCTACTACTATATGTTACACAATTACCAAAACAACTTACAACATTAACACATTATTCCTTTTTAATTTTAAGTCATGTTTAGGCTAAAACTCAAATATTGCCTTGGTTTGTTTGACTTACTGTCTAAGGGATTGACAAAAATGATTTGTTCTATTATTTTCAAAAGAAACAAGATGAATTTCTTTACCAGAAAGAAGAATAAAAAAAAGAATATGAAGAAAGAAAAAGTGATTATCTCTCTCCTTCGTAACGAAACAAGAGAATTTACCCAAAGCCATGTTAACAAACCTGTTTAGCCATATTCAGAACAACCAATTTAAACGGATTTAAGACAATGGCAGTTCATAAAACAATGTAAGTTCTATATTTAGAACTTGCCTTTGGGTTTCATTCTTATCCTGACATAATTTTCCTAATATTTTATCATCTTTCCAGTATGAGCAACAAATGTTGCCCATTATCTATCAACATTTACAGTTTAGGCATCAATTTTAGCATAAGTAGCATTTTCTTCAATAAACTCTCTACGTGGAGCGACTTCGTCTCCCATAAGCATTGAGAAGATTCTATCTGCTTCTGCTGCATTGTCAATAGTAACCTGGCGCAGTGTACGTGTTTCTGGATTCATAGTAGTATCCCATAATTGTACTGCGTTCATTTCTCCAAGCCCTTTATATCTTTGAATATGTAATCCAGACTCTTTTCCTTGACCAAGTTCGTATATAACTTCTTCTCGTTGTTGTTCTGACCAAATATATCGTTCTGTTTTTCCTTTACGAATAAGATAAAGAGGAGGCGTTGCAATATAAATATATCCACCTTCGATAAGTAATTTCATGTACCTAAAGAAGAAAGTCATCAACAATGTCATAATATGGCTACCGTCAATGTCGGCATCGGTCATAATAATAACTTTATGGTATCTTAATTTTGCAACATTTAATTCTTTAGTGTCTTCTTCTGTACCAATTGTCACGCCAAGAGCGGTATAAATATTTTTGATTTCTTCATTATCAAGTACTCTGTGCTGCATTGCCTTTTCGACATTTAGGATTTTACCTCTTAGGGGCAATATTGCTTGAAAAAATCTATCTCGACCTTGTTTAGCAGTCCCACCCGCCGAATCACCCTCAACAATATACAATTCACAATTTGCTGGGTCTTTATCGGAGCAGTCTGCCAATTTACCTGGTAATCCAGCCCCTCCAAGGACATTTTTACGTTGCACCAACTCTCGTGCTTTTCGTGCAGCATGCCTAGCTGTAGCAGCAAGAATAACTTTTTCGACAATAACTTTTGCATCTTTTGGATTTTCTTCGAGATAATTTTTCAAAAGTCCACTTACTGCCTGATCGACAAAAATACTAACTTCTGAGTTACCTAATTTTGTTTTGGTCTGTCCTTCGAACTGTGGCTCTTGAACTTTAACTGAGATAACGGCAGTAAGTCCCTCACGAAAGTCATCACCATTTATATCAAATTTTAACTTAGAAAGCATGCCCGATTCTTCGGCGTAAGCTTTTAGAGTACGTGTTAAACCTCTTCTAAAGCCAGTAAGGTGCGTACCGCCCTCAATTGTGTTAATATTGTTTACATAGGCATGAATATTCTCTGAAAAAGAAGTATTATATTGAAGAGCGATTTCGACTGGAACGTTATTATTATCATTTGATACATTAATAATATTTTCAATAAGGCTTTCGCGACCTGCATCAAGATATTCGACGAATTCTTTAAGACCTTCACTCGAATAAAACTCTTTTACTCTCGGATTACCTTCTTCGTCCTTGTCTCTCTCATCAACTAGGATAAGACTAATTTGTTTATTAAGATACGCCAGTTCACGCAATCTGTGAGCAAGGATATCGAAATGATACTCAGCAACAATAAAAATTGAGCTATCTGGTAAAAACTCTACGGCTGTACCTGTTTCATCGGTATTACCAATTACTTCGACATCTCCAACAGGTTTACCAATAGAGTACTCTTGACGATAGATTTTGCCGTCACGTTTTATAGTAGCGACCATTTTTTCTGAAAGAGCATTCACACACGAAACACCAACACCATGCAATCCGCCAGATACTTTATAAGATTCTTTATCAAATTTACCGCCAGCATGAAGGACAGTCATAACCACTTCGAGAGCCGATTTACCTTCCTTCTCGTGCATATCAACTGGTATTCCACGTCCATTATCCTCAACTAAAATTGAATTATTTTCTTTAATTGTAACTTTTATTTTGTCGCAATATCCTGCGAGAGCTTCGTCAATAGAATTATCTACCACTTCATATACAAGATGGTGCAATCCTTTTACACTAATGTCGCCAATATACATAGCAGGGCGTTTTCGCACTGCCTCCAGCCCTTCAAGAACCTGAATACTGTCTGCTGAATATCCGTTTTTAACTTCTCCGTTATTTGTCATCTTTATTTCTTCTATATTATCAATATTTTTGTTTATTTCACTCATATTTATTCGTTTTTTCAAAAGAACACAAATATACTATTTTTTAATGATTTTTATCTAAAATAATACATTTAAGACAAGGTAGTTATTAACAATTATACCAAGCACAACTTATTGTATTACAAATACTTACAATAAATTGTTAATAGTAGTTAATAACAAGAGTTATATTAGAATTTGGACAATCTAGAACAGATATTTTAGGCCCAACATTATATTAAAACCCTGAGATTGATAATTGTTCCAATAATACTGTTTTTGTGCTGTTAGATTATTCAAATAAATAAAAGCATTAAAGTTAGATGCAAAGCAATAATCTGCATAAATATTAAGATCAATAACAGGTTTTAACTCAAGCCCATTACCCAATGGGTCATTTAAATCTTTAGCATATCTTGTACTTAACACTCCAGTTTCGAGACCAAACGAGAGTTTTTCATCAAACTGATAATTTGCTCTCAAATAGACATCAAAAGTAGGCATGTGCCAAGCTTTCTCACGGCTTTTGATATATGAGTAATAATAATAATGTCCTTTGAGTATGCAACTAAACTTACCGATATTACGTAAAGCAAATTCTCCGTAACCAGAAAAACGTTCGACATTAGAATATTCAAGGACAAATTTATTTTCAAGATCAAGTGTCGTATCATTGACAAAAAATCCCATATTATCAATTTTAGAATAATTTCCATTAACATGGAAATACAAATTTCTGCTGATATTACCCTTTAATCCAACATCAATTACTTGAGCATAATTTGTAACTTGATAATTATTATTTCGGTTGATAAACGGATTTACAATGCTAAGATGCTCAAAATTATTATTTTCAATATATCCTGTAAAGCTTGCATAAGGGATAATTGTATTACTAATATTATGTTGAAAATGGATATCAGGATAAACATGATACACGACATTTGCAGTATCAATAAATTCGCCTGTAGTTTTTGCCCCAATTTTAATTTGCCAGTTTTCTGTATAATGTTTAAAATATGGATCTAACATAAGAAACACTTCGTTATATTCCGCATTAGGACTAGTAAATTCGAGAGTATCAAAAACATTATTATTAAAAACAAGACCGGCATTTAAACCAAATCTGTTTGATTTAATAAGTTTACTTAAATCTGCATCAAATTTGATTTTATGTTGCGAATCATCACTTGCAGCAAAAAAATACTGATAATCCAAATCTAAATTATAGTCTATTCTGTTTTGAGCAGTATTATTAGATGCAATTCCGACTTTAGCATTTAACCGATTGTATCTTTGCATTTCCATTTCGGAACGCTCGCGAGGTTTTTCAATAGTTGGAGGGACAATAATTTTAGGGTCATATCCATAAAAGTATATTTGATTTGATGAAAAACCAATATCGCCGCTTAGAGTACTAGACCGCAAGAATTTTTTACCATAAGTTTTAACAATACTATTATTATAACCACTAAATATTTTCAAGTCTGCCGAATTTTTGATTTTACCAAAAGATGATTGATGTTTTGCAAACGCCCCGACAGAAAAGTTTTTTTCTCTTCGAGAGTTATAATACACCTCAACAAACGGAGACATGTAATTGCCCATTCCCAATTTTATCATCCCATTATCAAGTCTTTGGAGAGGTTCTCCTTTAACACTCGCTGCCGTTATACTGGTAGGAGTAAAAACTGTTTTATAAACAGTTTTTGGACTAGCATTATATTCAAATACTGGTTTTACTTTAATAGTATCAACAATTACTGGTAAAAACTGTATTCTGTTCGCATCTTTTAAAACCGGCGTATATTCGTTATAAATTATTACTGTTTGCTGTCCTAAATTTCCTTCATCTTCTTGTGCAAACACGCAATTACCCATTAAAAGGATCAATGCTACCGCTATGTATTTTAATTTAACACTCATAAAACTATATTTTAAGCTGTTATTATTCGTTTATATTTTTCTCGTCATTTTGCTCATTTACATCTGCATTTTCTTTAATCTCAGCAGGTTTAGGCAGTCTAATAATATTATTATCATCTTCAAAAAGTTTACTATCCTTACTATCCTCTTCGACGAGATTTATTTTAAGTTTTAAAAGGTCTTCTTCTCCTTTGATAGCCTGTTCTTCATCAAGAATTTTCGATAATTTTTCACTAGCTTCGTCCTTAATGCCGTCTATTTCGTTTTTATAATTAGTTAGAACTGTCTGCAGCGTTTGTTTTGCCGAATAATACTCTTCTCTCTTATAATAGATATCACTCAACAAAATAAATGATTTAGCCAACCAGTATGCTTGTGGCGAATTCATTTGAGCAAATTCATAGACAATATATTCTGCAATTGAATCATTATTCAATTGGAAATTTATCTCTGCTATCCTAAATTTAGCTTCGGCACCTTCAAAACTAATGACTTCTGTTGATAGATTTGTAAACAATGGTATAGCTCTTATCAAATTATCTTTAGCATAATAAGATTTCGCCATTTTATAGTAAGCTTCGCGTCTTTGTTCTTCGTTAGATTTTTCATTATTAATAAGATCTGAGGCTGCCGCTATGACCTCATCCCATTTTCCTATATTATATGCACATCTCAAGCGACCAATTGCAGCAATTAGTTTTGTTGATTTGTTTTCGGCAAGCGGATATAATTTTTGGTAATAATCAAATGCTTGGTCCCAATTTTCATTATCAAACAATATACTTGCCGCCTTGATTGTACTTTCCTCGGTGTATGCACCACGAGAGGCATCAGCGACTACTCTATAACAAATCAAAGCTGGAGTTTTTTCCTCGAAATAAAAATGCAACTCGGCTTTAAAATAATTTGCTTCAATAGAGAATTTACCAGTTGGGAATTTTTTAAGATAATTTGTAAGCGATGATAAAGCATCATTATACTTTTGATCAATATAGAGTTTTTTAGCTGCCAACCACATTATTTCATCCTGCTCATCTTGACTAATATCAACTGCCCCCGAGCTAGCATACTCAATATACTCATCTGGATTATCCATTTCTATATAAATCTCACGAATCATTACGTTTGCATTTGAAGCCTCCTCGGTATTCGGAAATTCAGCAATTACACCTTTATAAATATTTAGAGCATCATTATAATCTCTTTGATTAAAATAAATAGAGCCAAGGCTTGACATGGCAGCCTTTTTCATGCTTGAGTTTGGATAATTACTAATAAATCTATTGAAATAAAACTTAGCTGAATCGGGGCTATTCATACTTGTTTGATAAGTTCGTCCAATTTCAAAATGAGCGTTTCCAATATATTCTGATTCTGGATAATCGTTAACTAATCGGCGTAATGACCAAATTTTCTTTTTATAATCTTTTTGTCCTCCAAATGACAATGCCATTTGATACAGTGTATAATCAGCACCAATTACACTAATATCGGCAGCTTTTTTATAATAAATTGCGGCTGGACCAAATTCTTTTTCAATATAATAGCAGTCGCCAATTCTATTAAGAGCGTCGTTCATCAAAGCAGTATTTTCAAAACCTGATTGCATCTCAAACTTTCTAAACCAAGTGTTTGCCAAGGCATATTGTTTTTTATTAAAATACGCATATCCAAGATTATAATGAGCTTTGCCATACTCTTCTAAACTAACCGAGCCTGTTGAGTTCACAAACTCCTTAAACTGAGCAATTGCATCATCATCATTTCCTAAACGCATATTTGCCTCTGCTTTCCAATAATATGATAATGCAGTAATATTTTTATCATAAATTTTATATTCCAACGATTTATCAAACATCACAATAGCTTCATTATACTTTAATTCGGTAAAGTTTTCAAGTCCTCTAAAGTAAGCAAGTCTTTGATAAGCAGCATCAATTTTGGGTGTTCTAGTAGGTATTTTCTCAATAGTTTGTATCGCACCTAAATAATTTTTTGTGTTCAAAAAAGCATCTAATAAATAATCATAAGCTTTATCGACCCTAAGCGATTTTGGATACTCTTTTATATATTGCGAAAAAGCGTTTATTGCTTCATTAAAAGGAGAGAGAGAGAGTTCAAAACACAACTGGGCAAAATTAAAGAGTGCATCCTCTCTAATAGCTGGATTAAATTTATAAAGTGAGGCTGTCTCAAAAGAATTTCGAGCTTGTACCAAATCACCCATTTTAAGATAGCAGTCGCCTAAATGATACGCAGCATATTGGCTCAGGGTATCTTTCATGTTTACAATCCTGGTAAAAGCATTAGAAGCATTTTGATATTGTTTTGTATTATAATAAGCAAATCCAATTTCATAATAATCAAAATCTGATTTAGAAGAAGTATTTTGCATATATGTGTTTAAATGTGGTATCGCCTCAGCATATTTTCCTGTCCGATAATATGCAGTACCTAAAAGTTTTGATATTTCGGCAGCTCTAGCACCAGTAACAGAATCGAGCAAATTAGGAGCATATTTTATAAGCTCATCATATTTTTCTTGCAAAAAGTATATCTGTGAGACATAAAAAGGAGCAATAGATGCAAATGCCGGCTGTTTTTCGAGTTCAATAAATCCAATTAAAGCTGTCTGATATTGCTCACTAATGTATTTAATATGCGAATAAAAATACAGAGACATTGGACCGTAAATGTTAGCATCATCTTTAGACTCGTAAAAAGCCTTTGCTGCTCTATCAAAATCATTGCGTGCAAAATGGCTAAACCCAAGTTTAAAGAAAAACTCGCTTTGTTCTTCAGCAGTTAGACTCATTCTTTCGGTATTATCGTACCACTCAATTGCATCTTTGAATTTTCGGTTACGAAAGTGGTAATTTGCCATTTGAAACGAAGCATTATTATTGTTATAGCTCTCAGGATGCCCTTCGATAAACGATTGCAACTGATATTCAGCATCATAATTAAACAAGTGCATCGAACATAATGCAATATAATAAGCTGCATCATCTTTGTACGATGAATGCTCAGTTCCTTTGTGCATCAATATTTCAGAAAACTTTTTTTGTGCAGGCACATACATTCCTTTTTCGTAAAGCTCTAATGCTGTTAAAAAGGTAAAATTAGGTTCCGAATACTTTCCTGTTTGTTGAGCCGAAACGAACAAACCCGAAAACATAAGTACTAAAACCGCATATAATCTTAGCTTAAATAACATACTTTTTTCTTTAAGTTTATATTTTACTCTCATTCTTTCTTTAATTTATTTTTATAAGTATTTGACAATAAGGCATTTTAATCTTTTCTAAAATCTTTGTCAAATCTAATATATATATGTATTAATAATATCACAACCTAATAGTTTTAATTAACATTGACTTGTTTATTTCTAAAACGAAACAAAATTGATTTAATGTATATTATAATTAAATTTGTAGTATAGAAATTTTAAGTTTCTTAAATAATAATAATAATAATAATATGGATAACGAATCTATTATACTACTCAAAACTGAAAACCTTAGTGTTTATCAGGAAGATACACTAATATTAGATGATGTAAATATTGATATAAATTTAGGAGAATTTGTTTATCTGATAGGTAAAGTTGGAAGTGGAAAAACAAGTTTATTGAAAACATTATATGCGGAGCTACCAATTATTGAGGGGTCGGCTAATGTTGCTGGTTATCAACTCGAAAACATTAAACGAAAACACATTCCTTTACTAAGACGTAAAATAGGGATGGTATTTCAAGATTTTGAGCTAATGTCAGACAGAAATGTTTATGAAAATCTTCGTTTTGTACTCAAAGCAACAGACTGGAAAAGTAAACCAGATATTGACATACGGATTAGTGAAGTTCTCGAAAGTGTAGGAATGATAAGCAAAAAACTTGCTAACCCTGGAAAATTATCTGGAGGCGAAAAACAATCTATCAGCATAGCTAGAGCTATTCTCAATAACCCACCTGTTATTTTTGCCGATGAGCCCACAGGAAATCTTGACCCTGACAGTGCTTCGCAAATAATGGATATTCTTTATAAATTAAAAGATGCAGGTAAATCAGTAGTTATGGTTACACATAACTACAACATCTTAAAAAAATATCCAGGTAAAGTATATAATTGTGAAAATGGCAAAATTACTCATGTCGAAGAAGAGACAATAGATTTTGTTGAGATATAATTTAATTCTCATTGTTAAAGCTGAGGGATTAAAACTTTCTTACTGGTCTCACCAAAAATTCGATATCTTTAGCATCATTAACATCTAATCCTTCCATAAAATCTACTGCTTTTGCCCTATTTGCATCAACTTCAGTAGATGATAAATAGTGAAAATAATCGGTAAACTGTCCAAGTCCATTAAGATATAAATTATTATAGATTAGGAGTAATTCGGCTATGGAAGGTAAGAACCAATCATCACATTCATTTTGGAAAAACTCATAACAATATAGTGCTGCGACAGAACCGTCATTATCAGGACTACATTGGGTAGGATTATTCTCATAACCAGATAAATTATTATGAAAATTCACAATAGCGATTGTATTTGCCAAACCCGAACCAAATGCAGTTGAAAGAGCTCCAGTAGCCGATGTAGCACAGCCCCACTGCATAATCATCTCGGTGGACTCTCCCCCCACTTCCATTCCTCCACTTACTCCATCATCATAAAAAATAATGCCACCACCAGGACCAACATCTCCAATCGTTAATGTTACAAAACTAAGCTCATCGCTATATGTAACTCCCATATTGTTAGCAGCATAAGCCCTAGCATAATATGTAATGCCACTAACTAACCCCGACAATTCACTATTAACTTCATCAATTCCTGCACCTTCATTTGTCATTCCCTCATTAGTCTCAAGACTTGGATTTGGTGTCTGGCTATATACCACACCCTTTGAAGTTATACTAAGCCCTCCATCGCCCACAATATAAACGTTTATTTTTGCTGTATGCATTAAAACCTCTTCAACAAACCCCTCAACCATATCGGGTGGTGTAGGCAAAATAGTTGTAAAACTGACTTCGTTACCATAAAAAACGTCTCCTTCAACAATTTCGGCATAAGCTCTCACATAGTAAAGCGTTCCGCCTTGCAAACTTCTTAAAGTTGAGATAAAGTCATTTGCTCCTGAGCCTTCATTTGATATTCCCTGATTATTAGCAATCTCAGCATTATTATATGTTGCCCACACAAATCCTTTTCTCAATACAGTTCTGCTTCCGGCATCAACAAAACTAGATGTAATACGTGCAGTATAAGCACCTATGTCAGTAGCAGCATCAGTCAACAAGACAATAGTATCAGTACTTGTATTAGTCGTAAAGCTAAACTGATTACTATAAACTATTTCGTCTATATTTTTCGCATAAGCAGAGACATAATACCTAGTACCAAGCGAAAGACCTCGTATTATAGATTCAAAATTACCAGTATGATCCGAATAATTCACATCCGTGCCTATATTATCTTCAAGGCTTGTTACGTTGGTTGTATTCCAGACAAAGCCATACTCTGTAAGATTACCTATACCTTTATCAACAATATTTGCCGACACCATAACAGCCTGTGAACCTAATAAAACTAGAACTGGATTATCAATAATAATATTTCCAGTACTAAGATAAACCTTAATATTTTGGACTTCATTATCTCCAGCACTAATTTTTAGTGTATCAGAGCGTCCGAACAAATTATATTCTCCAAAACTTGCTCTTATGTTAAGTATAATTTTTTTATCAATCGGAATTTCAATATTTCCTTGTGACCTATGTTTCCCACTTAATTGTTTAACAAAAGTAATACTATCCTTTTCAATACTTTGACTATTCCCCCCCCTCTCATCAACTACTATAATTTCAAAAAATGCTTTAAATGTATCTGGGAAATCAAGTTTTGATTGTTCTAATTTAATATCTAATTTTAAAGATGCGACTGGTTTTAATTGTAAAGCTTCATCATCCTCACAAGAGAATAAAAAGCATACTGCAAAAATAAATGCCAAGAGTAATATTTTAGTCAAAGTCTTTATCATTTAAAAAATATTTCTACTTAATTTGATATAATAACTAAATTTACGACTATCAACAACACCATGTTGTTTAAAATCGGTATAAATAGGATAAGAAAACACAAAAACTATATCTGTTGCAAACGCCGTTGCAGACACAGCCGCTTTAGCATCAACAACTAAAAACTCTCGATAATGTCCTATCGACTCTTGGTAATCTATATCGGGTTTCCACGAGTAAGTTTGTATATTCGATAACTTTCCGCTCATATTCTTCATTAAGCTAAAACCACCAAATACAGAAACAAAATTAGTAATATTATAATTAGCCGAAGAATTTACTAGAAATGTATGTCCATTATCAAGTTCATAATTTATCATCTGAGTGCCATCAAAATCGGGATAGCTAATAACCACCGCTCTATTTGATTCACCAGAATACCTATAAGTTAATATTGCATTGATTGAATATTGCGGTCTATTAAACTGAAACATATCAGTAAGAATAAGATCATAGCTTCCTGTTCCTAACGGACAAAGATAGGAATTAACAGCCTTATTTTTATTGCCAGTTGGAAAGCTCAATGATGCCAAAACTTTATTATAAAACATTTGATCTACATATTTCCATGCTACACTTAATACAAGGTCTCCAAGTCCATAAGCCGACACATATCCATGCGAATAATAGACCTGACGCTGGATATAAAAAGGAATTTTTACTGATAATTCAAAATCCTTGTAATAATACGATATAGGGATATTTAAAAATTTTGCAGTTTTGCTCCAGCCCAGTTCCATGTCTATATCGAAAGAAGAAAGTATATTTTCGGAGTTTGCGATTCCTAGATTATCGTCAGTATTTCCAAAACGGCGGTCTGTTTCGGTTATTCCAGGAAAATCCGCCACATTATCATACAATACAGGGTCTAAATAAATGTTTTCGTTATTACCGATAAGCGTTTCAACGTTTTCGGGGATTAAATACAAATCTACTTCCTGAGAAAGGGCACAGAAAGGGATTGCACAGAAAAAAAAGCTAATAACTACGGCAAATATCTTCATTTTGACATAAATAACTAGACAAATATAGCAAATACAATTATTCTTTGCAATTTTATTTAATAAAAAAGCAACCAAAAATAAAAAACACTCGTTTTATAAGTAAAGTTAGAACTAAAAACACTTATAAAAAATTAGATAATCTAAAAGCTTAAAGCATCAAATTTATGAGAAAAATAGAATCAAATATCGACCACAAACATAAAGGATCCTATTCGTTCTTAAGATTTGCAATATTTGGTCTTTGGTTAATTCTACTCACAGGCGTGTTTATAGTTGCAAAGATTTTGATGGTGTATATTTAGGGTTTCGGGTTTAGGGTTTAGGGTTTCGGGTTTAGGGTTTCGGGTTTCGGGTTTAGGGTTTACTCCCTGCGGTCGTGAGCTCGCCTGCGGCTCGGTTCGGGTTTACTCCCTGCGGTCGTGAGCTCGCCTGCGGCTCGGTTCGGGTTTACTCCCTGCGGTCGTGAGCTCGCCTGCGGCTCGGTTCGGGTTTAGGTTTCGGGTTTAGGGTTTAGGGTTTACTCCCTGCGGTCGTGAGCTCGCCTGCGGCTCGGTTCGGGTTTAGGGTTTACTCCCTGCGGTCGT
>JAQVOR010000152.1 GCA_028702535.1 Bacteroidales bacterium | reverse complement strand
CTAGGAACATAAGCCAACGACAAGATTATACTGGAACTATTACTGTTGATACTGATGGCACGGTACGTATGAGCGGTACTTTTACTCAGTTAGGAACAAGTACGGTTTACAAATGGCACTCAGAAAAAACTGTAAAAACAACACAATCAAGCGTACAGCCAGCTTCAAACCCTACCACTGGAGGCACTTACAATCTACGCGGCGACTGGAACCATGAAGGCAATGGTCACAAAACGAAACTTGTTGTTGCAGAACAAAATGGCGACAAATTCTCAGGTACTATGCATGGAAATCCCTTGATTAACGGAAAAATCAACGGAAATACAGTAACATTTACTAGGAACATAAGCCAACGACAAGATTATACTGGAACTATTACTGTTGATACTGATGGCACGGTACGTATGAGCGGTACTTTTACTCAGTTAGGAACAAGTACGGTTTACAAATGGCACTCAGAAAAGGTAGAAAAACAGAAAAACTAAGCTCGATTTTTGCGATTAAGTAATATATATGAGGTAAGCCAGATTATTTCTAATTAAAATCATATACTCTTTTATTCTTTACTTTCAATAAATTTTACTTACTTGCACAGTAAAACTGATTATAAAAAAGAAAAGCCTCGATTGGGAGTCGAGACTTTTCAAAATTAAGCATTGTTATTTAAAGGAGAGTATTGTTATTCTTAAATTGTTTTCATCATTTATTTACTAAACAGCTTTATCATTTAATTGTTTACAAATTAACGGTTTATTTTGCACAAGTATTGTTTAAGGAACGTTAAACCTTGTTAAAGAAAAGTTAATGCGTGTATCAATTAGTTAAAACAATGATTACATTTGTTTTATGAAAAAGAAAAAAATGGTAAACGGTATTGTTTTTTTAATGTCAGTGGCTCTGATATTAATAATAGTGATGCAAACAGTACATCTTATCAATTCATATAATAGGACAAAAGAAATGCTTGATAGAGGCATTAGTGAGGCTATTTCGCGAACATTAGTAAGCTTGCAAAAGCACGATGCAATATTTTTTGTTTATGATAAACTAAACCAATCGAGCCGTAATATTGACAGCATCTTCCCTATCGACCCTTACATGAGCCATCTGGGTTTAAATCCTGCTTTTAGTCAGATTTCGGGTGGTATGGAAATAAAAATTTCGTATCCAGGACAAGGTATAGGAACTGGAAATTTTACTTATTCATTTTATTCTGGGATAAATGATTTCTCGAATGTCGAAGAATTTATGCAAAACCAGTTTTCAGAACAACAAATGGAGTTTGATCAAATTGTAATGCAATTAGAAACGGAGTTTATGCAGAGAGAAATTCCGATTGAACAACGATTTAATGCTGCAACTGTTAATAATATATTAGAAAAATCACTATCTTCAATGGGATTAAATCTCGACTTTGAGTTTGCTATTACAGATGATAAAAACCATATTAAAATAAATTCAGATAAGTTTGACGCTAACAGATCTTCACATTGTTATAAATTTAATATGACTCCAGGCTCATTATTTTCAAATCCCGATATTTTATTAGTTGACTTTCCAAATAAAAAAGAATATGCACTTAAATCGATATATGCACAGTTAGCAACATCGGCATTTTTGGTGTTTATTTTTATTTTAGTTTTTGGTGCTAGTTTATTTGCACTTATACGTCAAAAAAAACTTACTGAGATTAAAAATGATTTTATCAATAATATGACACATGAGTTTAAAACACCTATTGCAACAATAAAACTTGCTGCTTCATCAATAAAAAACGAAAAAACTCGTTCTAATGAAGTTACAATGAGTAAAATGCTTGATATTATATCGCAAGAAACAAATAAAATGAACCATCATATTGAGCAAGTACTGCAAATGGCTATGCTTGATATGCAAAATTTAGAAATCAAAAAAACCAAGGAAAATGCAAATGATATTGTTGCAGATGCAGTAAATAATATTGAGCTTGTGATTGAAGAAAATGGAGGTCTAATTGAGCTTAATATTTGTGCAGAGAATTTAAAAATTCCAGTTGACAGAGACCTTATGACTAATGTTTTAAGTAATCTGTTAGATAATGCAATAAAATATTCAAAAGAGTTTCCAGAAATTATTGTTACAAGCTTTATAAAAGATGATAAATTTAATATCTCGATTGAAGATAAAGGAATTGGAATGAGTAAAGAGGTTCAGAACAAAGTGTTTGACCGCTTTTACCGTGCACCAATGGGAAATGTTCACAATATTAAAGGCTTTGGATTAGGATTAAATTATGCACTCGAAATAGTTTCTGCACACAAAGGCAATATCTCTGTTAAGAGTATGCAGGGCAAAGGGAGTACATTTACAGTAAGTTTACCATTAAAATAAAATATCATGGATAAAGAAAAATTATTGCTTGTTGAGGATGATGTAAATTTCGGATTTGTGTTAAAATCATATCTCGAAATGAATGATTTTGAAGTTGAATTAATTAGTGATGGCAAAGATGCGGTACCTGCATTTAAGAAAAAGCAATATGATCTTTGCATTCTTGATGTTATGCTACCAAATGTTGACGGCTTTAGTATTGCTAGGGAATTTAGAAAAATAAATAAAAAAGTACCAATAATTTTTCTAACCGCAAAATCACTAAAAGATGATGTTCTTGAAGGTTTTAAAGCTGGTGCAGATGATTATCTTACCAAACCATTCGATTCTGATGTTCTTTTGGTTAAAATAAGAGCTATTATAAGAAGGAATAATGGTATAAAACCTGAAATTGAGAAAGAAGTTAAAATCGGGAAATATATTTTTGACACAAAACTACGAACTCTAACTCACAAGGAGCAATCATTTCGATTAACACCCCGTGAAGCTGACCTGCTAAAAGAGCTAATTCTCAATAAAAATAATGTTCTTGACCGTAATGAGGCTCTCAAGAAAATATGGGGAGACGATAACTACTTTAATGCGAGAAGCATGGATGTCTATATCACAAAATTACGTAAGTACTTTAAAGATGATGACAAAATACAAATAAACAATATTCATGGTAGCGGCTTTATTTTGGTAATGGAAGATTAGGGATTGTAAAACAATAAACTAATCTTTTTGACTTGTTCACCTTATTATTTGACAAACCCTAATTGATTTAGGCTTAGAAAAAAAAGTATCCCGCAGATTTCACAGGAAAATATATAAGTAAAAAAGTTTAACCGCAACGAACGCAAAGGACAGGAAACCGCAAAGGGCACAAAGAAAATTTCTCGCAGATGAACGCAGAGAGAAAAAATCGGTGGTTTCGAGACATTTTGGCTAAGGTCAAAACCTACTTCGACACTTCGGCGTTGCCCAGTGCTGGCAAGCTCAGCACAACGCTCAAGCACCTTTAATTCGAGACATTTTGGCTAAGACCAAAACCCTCAACCACCTTAGTGCATATTCTAATAATTAATAACAAATAACATCTCTGTGGTTCATTTCGACAAGCTCACTTCGACACTTCGGCGTTGCTAAGCGCATCGCAAACAGAAAACTGAGAACAGAAAACTGAGAACAGCTTACACTTTTTCCGATTCTAACAACCAAGGTTTCACGTGTATATCTATTAAGCCTGAAAGTTTTTCTTTAATGCTAAACTTTTCGTTTTTTTCGTAAATATGTTCTTCCTCCTCTTCTTGCTTTTCAGAAGTATTAGCTATTTCGATTTCGAATTTTTTCATTGCCAGTATTGAGTTTTTTACTGTTTGATAGTTTAATTGGCTTAAAGATAAGTCTTTAGCATCTGCGTTTAACATTAAACCAACTAATTTACTAAACTCTCTAATTTCTGTATCACTATAAAAGATAAAATTAACATTGTCGTTAACATTCGCATCTTGCAACAAAATACCCATCATATTACGTAAAGACTCTCTTATGCAGTACGAAAGTTCAGTTAATTTAACTTCAACATAAATATCCCCATAAACTGGCACATCGACAACAAAGTTGATATATTTCTTTGGTAAAAATACATATCCGTATAATTCAATAAGTTTTTTTGCTGTTTTTAATGAAACATTAAATTGATCGCTTACATCTTCTACAATTTTTGAAAAACCGTAATTGATATTATTATAATATTGCATAAAATTATCCTGATACACAGAAATATATGTTTTGCTTTTGTGGAAAGAAATAATTACTGTCTCTCCTCCCCTTTTTGAATTGTCATTATGTGCTGTAAACGATGCAAATTCAGAGAAAGGTATAACTGACGAATAAGTAATTCCAACTTTTTTAAAGGCAGAAATTAAGTTCATATATTTTTGAGTATTGCTCTTTATAATCGTTTTACTAACAAAATAATTCTGCAATAAGGGTAAAACCGAATAATCTAAAACTTTTTTCCCCTGAAATAAAAACTTAGATTGTTCAGAACAAACCTCTGAGCTTGTGGCATTTGTGTTAAAATACGATTTGTAAGTGAGTTGATGACCATGAATACTGTCGTTATTCTGTTTTTTTATAAATGATTCAACCGAAGTTTGTACAGAATAATAGTCTTCGCTGAGGATAAACACGCATTCTGGCTGGTCAAGATCAAGTTCTTTTAGCTTATTACTAATTAATGTAGCTTTAAGCTCTTCAGAAATTTGTCTCATAGATTGTTCCTCGAAACTTAGCCCCACAGTAAGCGTTTGGGAAACAAATAAAACCGAATTGTCTGTGATAAAAATATTAACTGTATCTCTCATAACTTAATAACTTTAAATTTAACTTAATTTTTTTACAAATAATGCATCTATTTATTTGACAAATATATATTGATAATCAAATAGATAGGTTTAATTAAGCTTAATTTTTGCATTAAAATATTAATTAAGCACTTAATTAAATAAAAATAAACTTGCTTAATTAATTTTTATTACTTAATTTTGACAAAACGTTTTAAACTAATGAAAAAGTAGTGGAATTTTCGTTTTCAAAAGAACCTGGTGTAATATTAATAAAGCATTTGATTTCAATGATGCCTTACGGTGTTGATATGCACGTATATTTCGCTACAAAAGACCAAAACATTTACAATGCAGTTTATCTGAATGGCAAATTAAATAAGTACGAAGTTTCGGATGATGTTGAATTAGATAAAGTCTTTGAAATTAGAAAACCTCGAAAAAACACATATTCCTGGGAAATAAATAGAAATCTGCTCACTCCCATTACTGAATCAAAATCTAAAACAATTCAATTTAGCATTAACAATGAAGATGACCACTCAATTTTAAGTATGCGGTTTAATTCATGTAACGATAATAATAATGATGTTGTTTTCATCAGTTTTAAGCCCGAATTAAGTTTTTTTGGTATTGATGGCGGTCGTATTAGCATGAATACCGAAAACAAGACGCTAATTGCCAATATGCTTTATAAATCTTCGATAGCAGTACTGGAACAAGCACAAAAAGACTTACAAAACTTAAAGCAGTTTGCCGATAAAACAAAAACAACGATAAATAGCGTAAAAATAAGTAAGGACCAACTTAAAACCTTACGAGATGAGCATCACCGAATAATTGTAAGCATTGCACAAAATTTCATATCTGGTTTATCAAAAAAATATTCTGTTGATTTTATATTTACTGATGAGTGTATTAAATCATTAAAGAATTTTAGCTCGAACCTACCCCGCTTGCAAAAAATAGTAGAAAATGCTGCACAATATGCCTATAATCTTAACTCATTCAATAATAGTAAAACCATTATAATTGAAGAAGAATATCTTGAATTTGACAGTTCTGATCTTGCTAATAAAGCTGCGAAAGAAAAACAAGCAGTAAAAACTGCTAATAGTCGCAAACCTAACAAAAAAGAAAGAGCAGCGGCAATGTTAGATAAAATTGAAATTGCAGTAAAGCGTGTAATGGCAAATAACGAACGAATTACGGGTGTAACAGTAGGCAAAGCATTTGAAATTCCGATATCACCAGCAGCAATAACAGATTATCTGCGTAAACATACAAAAGAAATTATTGAAATATTAGCTTCAGATTCCAGCCTCTACCCCGAAGCCAGAATTCGTTTTAGACCACTTCAGAATATTATTCCCGAAAAACAAATTAGTAGTAGGATTGCGTAGTGTAGATTTAAAGGACGTAAAAGGAGAGGTCCCCGTAGATTTCGCAGATAAACGCAGAGAAAAACAATCGGTGGTTTCGAGACATTTTGGCTAAGGCCAAAAACACTAAACTCTATTCTTACTTCTATTGTTCTATTGTTCTATTGCGATGCACCGAGCGAAGCCGAGGTGTTCTATTGTTCTATTGTTCTATTGTTCTATTGTTCTATTGTTCTTACTTCTATTGTTCTATTGTTCTAATGTTCTATTGTTCTATTGTTCTATTGTTCTATTGTTCTATTGTTCTATTGTTCTATTGTTCTATTGTTCTATTGTTCTTATTTCTATTGTTCTTTTGTTCTATTGTTCTATTGTTCTATTTTTCTTTCTTCTATTTTTCTATTGTTTTTTTGTTCTTTTGTTCTATTTTTCTATTGTT
>JAQVOR010000151.1 GCA_028702535.1 Bacteroidales bacterium | reverse complement strand
TCAGCATGTTTTCGTTTTTTTCGATATTCGGGTTCAGTTTTTGGATGTTTTAAAAATAGATCTATGTAATTAGGTTCTTCGGCAACATTAATTACAGCATGAAAAAACAGAAAATCTTTACCTCTATACATCGACGATCCAGCAATTTTTTTTCCATTTAGAACAACATCAGAAATTCCCTGAATGCTCAATCCATTTACTCCTTGTTTTTCTAAAGCTTTAATAATTTTCATATTGCAATCGTGAAAAAAAGTTTTGAAAGCAGTAAGTTTATGTTCACGAGATAAAATTGAGACTACAAAAGTTTTTGGTGTCAGAACAACCGCATGTCCTCCACTTGGACGCTGCATTATAACGGCATTCTCACGTTTTGCTGCAACAACTTCAACCGCATTTTCTATATTATCTCGTTGTCCAAGAATAATATAAACTTTATCTGGTTGCCAAACTAACATTCCTTGCTCCTGCCGTTCAAAAAGACTTGTATCTGTAAGATTGTATGATTGCAATAAATTCATGGTGTAAAGATAATATTTTTTTGTTTTAGTGGTTTCATACCTTGACTTTCGGACCAAAAACAAATCAAATCTTATTTCTGATAGTATTAGAGGCAATGTAAACGTCAGTAAAGACAACAAAAACTCAAAACCACAAAAATTGATTATTTTTCAAAAGCGTGGATGGAAAGTTAAAAAAATTGAGATTACAGTAACCGCAACACTCGGATTGCAAATAACTCCGAGCGAGCGAAGCGGTATTTTGTAATAATATTGGTTATAGCCCAGCGGGCTATAACATCAATAAACAAACAGCAGGTAAGTTTTTCTTTTGCCCAGCGGGCATAAACATTTTTGTTGATACTGTTCGCTCGGATTTACACATCTGTTCAAATTATACTCGAAAAAAAACAGATTTCTCCCGTTGGTCGAAATGACCTAACAACGTGGGAGAGTATAGTCGGCGACAAATTGTATACAATCTTATTTTTGCAATTCACGTGTCGCCGACTAATACAATAGTATTTCGGTCATTTCGAACCCTGACGAAGGAAGGGTGAGAAATCTGTTATTATTATGAATTTTATGTAACATTAAAAAAACACTCAAATTGAAACCGAGCGATAGCAAACTTACTTCGACTTCGCTCAGAACATCGTAGCAAAGCTAACTCCGAGCGAGCGAAGCGGTATTTTGTAATAATATTGGTTATAGCCCAGCGGGCTTTAACATCAATAAACAAACAGCAGGTAAGTTTTTCTTTTGCCCAGCGGGCATAAACATTTTTGTTGATACTGTTCGCTCGGATTTACACATCTGTTCAAATTATACTCGAAAAAAAACAGATTTCTCCCGTTGGTCGAAATGACCTAACAACGTGGGAGAGTATAGTCGGCGACAAATTGTATACAATCTTATTTTTGCAATTCACGTGTCGCCGACTAATACAATAGTATTTCGGTCATTTCGAACCCTGACGAAGGAAGGGTGAGAAATCTGTTATTATTATGAATTTTATGTAACATTAAAAAAACACTCAAATTGAAACCGAGCGATAGTAAACTCACTTCGACTTCGCTCAGCGCATCGTAGCAAAGCTAAATCCGAGTGAGCGGGAAAACAACATTCGGATTACAAATCCGAACAAGCGGAAGGTTTTCGTATTTTGATAGACGATGTTTTAATTCTAAAACTTCTTGCGTTAACTCTTCAACCTTTTTTAAGAGTACGATTACTAATGTTTGCAGTTCTTTTACATCTTCTGTCATACAACAAAAGTAGCATCTTATGTATATATGATCCAAACGGGTTAGGCATTACTTATTAATAATGGTATGGTGAAAAATAAATTTGTATTGTTACAAAAAAATAATTAAATTGTGCACTGATTAGTAACGAATTATTTTGTAAATTGCATTCTAACTTAAAACCTAATCGTATGCTAATAAAGATATTAAATTTAGTCTTTTTTGCTGTGATGATTTACGTAAATTTTCTGGCAAATTCTTTGCCTATAAACGCTCAAACAACAGGAGCTATTTCAGATTCATACCCAAACCTCTTTGCTCCTACTGGATTAACGTTTTCGATTTGGGGAGTAATTTATTTATTGCTGGCGGTAATCAGTATTTTATTTTTCTTTGATGCAAATAAAGAAATACTCCAAAAAGTTTCATGGTTTTTTATTATTAGTTCTGCACTTAACAGTTTATGGATTTTTGCTTGGCACTACGAAAAGTTCGGATTGTCGGTTATAATTATGTTGCTATTATTAGCCTCGATAATAATTATCAACAAAAGGCTAAGCGGTTCTCCCACAAGCCTTTTTAAAGCTGGTTTCGGAATTTATTTAGGATGGATTTGCATTGCGACAGTTGCTAATATTACTGTTTGGTTGGTAAGCTTAAACTGGTCAGGTTTTGGCATTTCTAATGAAATTTGGACAAGTTTAATGATAGCAATAGGTCTGATAATCACCACTTTATCAGTTTACAAGTTTAATAATCCATTTATAGCCGCTTCGGTAATCTGGGCATTTATTGGTATTGCAATAAAACAAAACGGTAATTCAAATACTGTGTTTATCTCTGCAATTGTTGGTGCAGTAATGTTTGCTATCATTGTTATTTTATACCTATTTCGTATATTTATACCAGTTTCATAAAATATTGAATAAAAAAAATAGAGTATATTTGCAGAATGAAAGAAAGTAAAAACACATCTATATTTAAAGACAATAATTCAATAGTAGAAGAACCTTCAAAAAATAAATATGGGCAATATTTTACACCAGAAATTATTGCAAATTTTATGATTAGTCTCGCTTTTACCAACAATAATTCAAGAGTATTAGAGCCATCGTGTGGAGAGGGAGTATTTTTAGATTTACTATTAAAACGTGGATATAACAAGCTTTCTGCTTATGAGTTGGACAAAGAACTAATACCAAACAAATTTAAGGATATAATAAAAAATGAAAGTTTTATAAGTGCAAAAATAGATGATCAATTTGATTTAATCATTGGAAACCCACCCTATATTCGTTGGAAAAATTTGGAGGACGAATTAAAACAAGAATTGGGAACAAATCAATTGTGGAACAAACATTTTAATAGCCTTTGTGACTATTCATACATATTCATTTTAAAATCAATTGAACATTTAAAAGAAAACGGACAACTTATTTTCATTACCCCCGAATATTGGTTAAACACAACACATTCGCATACATTAAGAAATTACATGCTGCGGAATGGTTATTTTGAAGAAATATATCATTTTAATGAAACCCCTATATTTGATGATGTTACTGTATCAATTATTATTTTCAAATTTGTAAAATCAAAAAACAAGAAACCCTTTCTTAATCTCACAAAATATTACGCTAATAAAAAATTAACATCTTCGATTTTAAAAAATCTAAAAGAAAAAAAAGAAGTTGAATTTGCGGAATATATCGAAATCACTCAATTTAAAGAAAATGAGAATTGGTTACTTACATCAAATGATGTAAAAAAAGAAATGACATATTTTGAAAATAAATGCAAAGTAAATGGTTTATCTGAACAAACACTTTTTTCATCAGAAACAAAACATGTAAGCATTGGAGACATTTGTGATATTGGAAACGGACTTGTAAGCGGTTTAGATAAAGCATTTCAATTAAATGGCGAGAATCTTACAGAAAACGAAAAACGAAATCAATTAAAAGTAGTTAAAGCAAAGGATTTAAAACCTTATACTTACAAGCATATTACAAATTATATTTTTCTCAATGATATTGATGATGAGCAAATTATAGTAGATAATTTTCCTAATTACCACAATCAATTACTTAAATTCAAAAGTAAATTAGAAAAAAGATATCAATACAATAAATCAATCCCCTATTGGAAATGGGTTTTTTTACGAAACTTCAATCTTTTTAAAAGCGACAAAGAACGTATCTTTGTTCCTTGTAAAGAAAGGATTTCAAACAAAGATTATTTTCGCTTTGCTTATGCTGGTACAGCACTTTTCCCAACACAAGATGTAACAGCAATATTTAAAAAAGAAAAAACAAAAGAAAGTATATTTTATATTTTAGCTTTTTTAAACAATTATCGAGTTTTTCAATGGTTACTGCATAATGGTATTGTTAAAGGAAATATAGTAGAATTTTCAGAAAGACCAATTGCAAGCATTCCTTTTAGAAAAATAGACTGGAATAATAAAATTGAAATTGATTTACACAACAGAATTGTAGAAATTACAAAGGAATATATAAAAACCAATTTTGCTGGTGATATGGAGAATATTAATAAGCTTTTTAACAAATTGTTGGATTAAAATTATGAAAGTAGATTACACAAAAATAACTAAAGAGTTAAAAGGAACAAGTGTTCCTAAACCTATTTCAGGAACTTTATCTGGACATGCAGCTGGCGAGCCGTTTGATAAACACGTTAACGAATTATTGAAAAGAGAATATCCAAATAAAGTATTTAGACAATATGAATATTTGAATTATTTATTTACAAAGAATACTGATATAAAAGGCGTTGAAGCAAGATATGCTTTATTTAATTCCCCTACTTTAATGTTTCTTTTAAGTCGAGGCAAAAACGCAACAGATAAATGGAGTATTGATAATCCTTTTGAAGAAAAACAAAACGATACAGCAGATATTCTTATTGTCGATAATGGATTTTATGATATTATTGACATTAAAACAAGAAACATCTCAAAAGCAGCTCAACCACCTAATATTATTTCAGCATACAAGTTAGCTCAAACCTGTGCTAAAATGATAGATAATAGCGAATTTAATACTTTTGACATTAATTATATAGAAATTGATTGGATGTTGGAAAACAAAAAATTAGTATGCAAAGATGCTCATTATAAAAAATTATTCAATACAATTCCTTCTGAATTATATATAAATTGGTCTGCTGCAATGCAAATTCAATTCCATATTATAGATTTAAATCAAGATTTTAAAGGTAGCAGAGAAGAATGGGCAAGAGCTTATTTAAAGCATTTTGTAAAACAGGCAAAAAAAAGAGCAAAAGATATGACTGAGAAATTTGTTAAACCATTTGAAAAATATATTAAATAATATCATTCAATGTTTTTCACTGCTTAGTTTATTGACAGACATTATTTAGACCAGTTTCATAAAAATAAACTGTAAAATAAAAAGTATTAAAAACCAAAATATACTACTGGACAATAATATTTAATTCCGTTATGAGCTTATTCAATGAGTAATCCAAATCAGCAAATAAGCCATTAGTCAGGCTTAATAAACTGAATTTAATAAAAACACACAAAGGCAGATTCGCAAATTTCCCCTATTTGTGTATTGCTTTATCGACTGCTTCAAATCCTGCTTCCATAAATATTTCGGAAACTGTTGGATGAGCATGAATTGTTGAAGCGACATCATATATTGTTGCTTCCAAAGACATATATGCAGAAGCTTCGGCAATCATATCTGTTGCATTTTCAGCAATAATTTGTACGCCCATAACTTCGCCGTAAATTGGTTCGGATAACAATCGGACTTCGCCTTCGGTATTGCCACTAATTAAAGCTTTGCCATTTGCACTTAACGGAAAACTACTTACCTTGTACTTAAAGCTTTCTTCTTTCAAATCTTTTTCATTCATACCCAACTGTGCAATTTCTGGATAAGTATAAATATTTATTGGATATTTTTTAATATCGAGAACCACATCAACACCTTTTATTGAATTTACAACAAACAATCCATGAGCTGAGCCCGAATGAGCGTAATATGATTTTCCGTTTACATCGCCAATTGCATAAATGCTCGATACTGAAGTTGCAAGTTTTTCATTTGTCTCAATAAAACCATTTTCGGTAAGTTTTATTTCGATTTTAGATTCAGGAACAATAGCCTTACGCAACCTTGTATTTACTTTTACTGCTTCCTCAGGAATTTCGGTTTTTTTAGATATGATTTTAATATTATCCTTTTTGAGTTTATCGTTTACATAATTATTTATGTACTCATCTAATTCGGGAATAAGTTGTTTTTCTGAAGTATAAATATAAACCTCTGAACCAACTAAGGCCGCCATTTGAGCCAACTCAACACTAACTGCACCATGTCCAACAAACACAAGTTTTTCTGGCAACGTCTCAAGTCTATAAAGCTCTCTAATGCCTATTTCATCATCTGCTCCCCTTTCGGGATAAGAACCCGTAGCAATAATAATATTTGTCGCAGTGATATTGCGATTGTTAACCGTTATGCTATTTTCGGTGTTAATAACTGCTATTCCTTCTATGGTTTCGACGCCATTTTTCTTTAGCAAGAACTCTACGCCTTTACCAAGTTTAGTAGCGACACTCATAGCTTTTTTAACTGCATTTGACCAATTAAAGCTCAATTGTTTTTTATCGATCCCGTCAATGCCATATTTTTTTAACTCGCCAGCTTTTTTAAATAGTTTTGCACTTTCGATTAAAGATTTAGAAGGAATACAACCCCAGTTGAGGCACATACCACCTACTTTTTCTTTCTCAACTATT
>JAQVOR010000039.1 GCA_028702535.1 Bacteroidales bacterium | reverse complement strand
CAAAAAAGAAAGTTGGGAATTATTAAAAGAATATCAAAACAAATTACTAAATTTGACATTAAAATGGAAGAAATTGGATTTGGTAACTCACTGATTATCAATGAAGAATTTTTACGTTAGTTGGAATGCTAAAAACACATCAATCATTTTAAAGAATTTTCGAAAAACCATACACTTTGTGCTTCTTTTGTACAGATTTTATTGTTTTCTTTACATAAGTGTTTATCTTTGTAAAGGATTTACAATAAACTATACATATGCCTTCTTGGAAATTAGAAAAACTGCCACTATCACTTGATTTTGAACCAAAAAGATTTTAAAGGCATTGCCATCAGCTCATTTTGCTTTAGCTGAACTAAAAGGCATTGCTGCTTCTATTCCAAATCAGAATATACTGATAAACACATTAGGTTTACAAGAAGCCAAAGACAGTTCCGCAATTGAGAACATAATAACGACACATGATGATTTATACAAGTCTGAATTAAATCTATATAGTTTTAAATCACTAGATGCAAAAGAAGTTCAAAATTACATCTCAGCTCTAAAGAAAGGATTTGAGCTAATATTAGAAAAAGGATTACTCACAAACAAAGTTATACTTCAGATACAAGAAGTTCTAGAAGACAATAAAGCTGGTTTTAGGAAATTATCTGGCACTGCGTTAAAGAATGCAACAAATGGAGAAACAATCTATACTCCTCCTCAAAACTATGACGACATAATGGATTTGATGGCAAATTTGGAGCAATACATAAACGACTCAGAGCTTCAAGACATTGACCCTCTAATTAAAATGGCGATTATCCATTTTCAATTTGAAAGTATTCACCCATTCTATGATGGCAATGGTAGGACAGGAAGAATCATTAATATTTTATATTTGATTCTTAAAAACCTACAATCATTACCAATTTTGTATCTAAGTAATTAAATCATAAAACAGAAAGCTGATTATTATAAATATTTACAGAAAGTTCGTGATGAAAACGTATGGGAAGAATGGATATTATTTATAATAAAAGGTGTTGAAGAAATAGCAAAAGAAACAACAAAGTTGATTCTCGAAATTAAAGATTTAATTCAAAATTCAAAACATCAACTGAGGGATAATTATAAATTCTATAGTCAAGATCTACTTAATAACTTATTTAAGCATCCCTATACAAAGATTGAATTTATAGTCCAAGATTTAGGCATTTCTAGACTAACTGCTGCCAACTATTTAAATAAATTAGCAGAAGACGGAATCTTACGAAAAGAAAAGTTGGGTACAGGAAATTATTACATTAATCTCGCACTAATTGACTTACTAACAAGAAGATAATAAGCAAAGGCGATAATAAATAGGAATATGAGCGGTGCGTAGCACCTAGCGATTATTGACTTCGTTGCGATGCACTGCGATGTGCTGAGTTTGCCAGCACTGAGCAACGCCGAAGTGTCGAAGTAAGTTTTTATCGAAGTGAGCTCATCCTTCGTCCTCGGTTTCCAGTTGAACTACACCGCCATCTGTGATTTGTGTTTTGGTGTCATTTTGGTATAAGCTCCTCAGAAAAAATTGATAAATTCTAATCTTACTTTAAAGTATAAAATGGTATCATCATAAATCTGCTTGGGTCAGTTGTTCTGAATTTATTCTGCAACATTTTCAATTTATTATTGTTCTATAAAACACAAGGTGGTGACAGTAACTATTTATGATACAGAGAGTGTGAGAACCTGAAAGAGCATTCCTTTTGCCTTAACCACCAAATTTAATAATTTACCAAATAAAAACATAAATATAATGAACATAATAATTCACAAAGCAGAAACAAGAGGACACGCAAATCACGGCTGGCTAAACTCACATCATACATTTAGCTTCGCAAATTATCACAACCCAGAAAGAATGAATTTTGGTGTGCTACGTGTCTTGAATGACGACAGAGTGCAAGCAGGAATGGGTTTTGGCACTCACCCACACGAGAATATGGAAATCGTATCAATTCCATTAGAGGGCGATTTAGAGCATAAAGACAGCATGGGAAACACAACTGTAATTAGGCATGGTGAAGTTCAAGTGATGAGTGCTGGTACAGGTGTTACACATTCGGAATACAACAAAAATAAAGACAAAGAAGTGAAGTTTCTTCAAATTTGGATATTTCCAAATAAAAAAAATGTAACACCACGATACGACCAGATTTCACTAAAAGACATTGAAAAAGAAAATGAATTTTACCAAGTTCTTTCTCCTAATAACAAAGACCAAGGCGTTTGGATTCATCAAGATGCTTGGTTTCATATCGGGTATTTTACAAAAGGTAACTCAGATGAATACAAAATCAAAAAAGAAGCAAATGGCGTATATGCTTTTATTCTTGAGGGCGAAGTAGAAATCAATAATAAAAAACTATCCAAAAGAGATGGAATGGGTATTTGGAATACAGACAGCATAAATGTAAAAGCGACAGAAAATACTCGTGTACTTTTAATGGAAGTACCAATGACAAGGTAATAAATCGTATTCTCTCAATGTAAAATAAACATAAAATGGAAATAAAAATAAGAGAAGATGAAACAAAAGGTTTTGCAATTGCCACAGTAAATGGGGAAATAGCTGGAAAAATCACCTATACTATACCTTCTGCAGATTTTATTATTATTGATCATACAGAAGTAGAGCCAAGTTTTAAAGGCAAAGGAGTTGGTAAACAATTACTATATAAAATTGTAGAAATGACACGAGAAAAAAACATTAAAATAATACCATTATGCCCATTTGCTAATTCAATGTTTCAGAAACTAACAGACATTCAAGAAGTATTAAAAAAGCAATGAATTTTCATGCTGTGTTATAAGGATAAGGCAATTAAAAAGCCTGTTACCCTTAACGGAGTAGAGTTTTTACGTAGGTTTTGCCAGCATATCTTACCCAAATGTTTCGTAAAAATCAGGTACTATGGCATTTATAATTCAACAACAAAAAGGAATCTCGATTTGCAATTTGTACCGGTAAGTATCGAAGACATTGAGAAAAAGTTAAAACCAAAAGAAACAGCTCAGCAAGTTATCATGAGAGTTACTGGTTATAATGTTTGTCAATGTCCATTTTGCAAGAAAGGAACCATGCGTAAAATCAAAGAATTACCACGCATACGTTCACCCAGCAATAATCTGCCAAATCTTCTTTTATTAAAATTATAGTAATTGCTTTATGTTTTTAATTTGCTTCATATTTTATGAGGTAAGGAATCCTATGCTCAAAAAGTTTAAATTTGCTCAAAATATTACAGAATTTATAGATTTTGGTGAAACAAAGACACATCATCAAACTCGAAAAACATAAAACAATAACTAGCAAAGCAGAATTTTCTAACCCAATCCAACGCAAAACCCTCGCAAAACACATAGAAATTAAAAAAAAAATAACAGATGGCAGGTGGCGGTGTAGTTCAACCTGTAATACTCGCTGGGTGCTGTGCACCGCTCATATTACTGTTTATTAGCGCCTAGTGTTTTTTATTTTCTGTCATTTTCCTATCAATTTACTACATCGTTATTTACTGCCGTGTGTTTGGGTAGGCAAGCTCTTTGGCTGGTTTTGGTCGTGTGTTGGTTTTTTGTGCGACCAGCCAATGTGCTTGACTAAGAAGCGTGAAAATCACTCACTATTTTCATCGTCATCTTCATCATAATTAAACTCAACTTTACTCTGTTTAAGGATTTCATTGAGAACTTCATTAACTTTCCCTTTTGTTTCAACAATTTCAAATGCTTCTTTTAATTTATCTAAATTGATTATTTCCTCAACACTTTGAATATACTTGTTTACAATAGTTTCAATTGAATATTGCTGTTCTGCACCTTCCTTGATTTTTAACAATATATTATCAATACTATCTATCGATTTTACAACAAAAGTTATTGGAAATTTTTCCAATTTATCAATATCAAGAAAATATTTTTTCACATCAGTTGTTTCTGTTACTTGAAAAAATCGTCCTAATGGTTTCATTACAAAGTCAATTCCTCCATCATTTGCATTTGTTCTCCCAGTTTTAAAAAGTTTTAGATTTTCTTCTTCAACTGTATCTTCCGAAAATCCAAAAAATACGGTTTCTTCATTATATTTTGATTTCAAAATGGAATAACTAACAATTTCAAAAATTCTTGCATCAATGTTTGGCTCAAGCAATCCTAAAATGAACAGTTTTATTTCATTAGGTTGCTCTTTTTCAATATTGATTAATTTCTCACATGTTTCAACAAAATTATCAAAAGCACTTCGTTTTGTTTCAATATACTTATTAATAATTTCAAGAACTGCTTCAGCAATATTATAGCTATGTTTTCCTATTTTAATTTTTAATAGATTCTCGTTAATCCAATATTTTGAGTTTTGCTGGTCATGTATAATTATTCTGTCAAATTCTGATAAAGGTAAAAGTTTACGATATTCAGAATTTGTTCTGTTTTGAAAATAGTGATTTTGTAGTTTCCTGCCGAAAGGAAGTTCACGTTGTCTATTAATCAAATTGTTTTGTATTGCACCCTCATATTTATTGTAATCATTTCGTTTATGAAAATTATTTAAGTAATAGTCTTCAACTAAGGTGTAAATCGAATAAATTGCTCCAAAACTACCTCTTGATTTTGAGCCTCTATTAGCAGATTTTGTCTTGTAATTCAGATACTTGAGCAGTTCACTATTTTGAAAGATTTGTTCACTATCTTTATCGAAATGATTTGTAAGAATCTCAATTATTCTATCGGTAAATGGATATTTCATACTTTGGGCTCGAATAAAGTTTGTTGTTGAAATTTTTTCACTTCATAGGTTTTAGGTTCTCGATATAATTTTTCTCCATTGAGTTCCCTCATTTCTTGAACTCTCCTCAGCCCAATTTTTGTAAATTCTTCATTAATTTCGATACCTATAGATTTTCTCTTTAACTTCTTGGCTACATATGAAGTAGTAAAACTACCAGAAAAAGGGTCAAGTATAGTATCGCCTTCGTTTGAACTGGCTTTTATTATTCTTTCAAGTAAAGCTACTGGTTTCTGCGTTGGATGGTTTTCATATTCATCCATTCTGTACCTTACACGAGGAAAATCCCAAACATTTCCAGGTACTTTCTCATTACTATACGGCTGCGGAGGACTTTTTCTGTAATCAATCAAATTTCTTTTAGCACCTGTTTTAGCTTCAACTAAAATATCATTTGAATTAAAAGTATAATTATTTTTGTCCTTTACGCAAAACAAAATAGGTTCATACATAGAACCATAAAATTTCTTTGCTTGAACGCCAGAGCTATCATAAGACCATACAATTCTTGATAAAATCTCAATTTTACTTCTGAGAAATATATCAAAATAAGGAATAAATTGAGTTGATGTCATTATATAAAAACTTCCTGTTGGCTTTAGTTTTTTAAGGCAAAGACCAATCCATTTATAGCACCATTCTAAATATAATTCATCTGTTGCCCACTTGTCTTTTAAACCATTAAAATCCTTACCAATATTGTATGGTGGGTCAACAAAAATTAAATCAACACTTGAGTCTTTAATTTCATTTTCAAGTATTTTAATTGCATCACCTTGATAAATAATATGGTTTTCATGTTCGTGTTTTATCATATCACATTTCTTTTTGATATTTAACTTTTTCTTCTGCAACCTTTAAAGCATCAATTCCAAATTCCTCGTCTTCAATGTCCTGAATAATTTTATCACTAAGCCAATCTATTATCAATTCTTTCACTGAAACATTAAAATAATCAGAAATTAGTTCAACTTGTTTTTTTGTTGCTTTCCTTTTGCCATTTTCAATTTTGCTTAAAACTGCTTGATCAATGCCTAAATGAAAAGCAACAATTCTTAGCGGAGTTCCATGCTCTACTCTAATTTTTTTAATCCTTTCACCGAAGCTATTCATTCTTGTTGACATTATCTGTTTTGACAAAAATAGTCAATATTAATGTATTTTAACAATATTTTCTCCTATTTTTCCACAAAGTTATCAACTGGCTAGGTGCGTGAGTAAGAAAACATCTCTTTTGTAAACTTAGGTCGTGAGTTGGCAGGTGGGGTTTGCAAATGTGATGTTTTGTGCGTTGGCTGACATGTTTTCTGTGCTTTTATATCGCAAACTTATAGTTGTAGCAGTTTTTTAAACTTGGCGGTAACTACGCTGTAAGGATGGCCGTGTTATTCGTAAACTCGATGGAGAAGCTGTTGAAATGTATTATTTAAAGCATCTTTTCACGTCCGAAATAAATGATCAAACAAAAGGAGAATTTTAATTTATTAACTTTGTAAAAATTTATGTTATGACAAAATATGAAATTTTAAAACTAAAAACTGAAACAATTAAAGAAGCTACACGCTATTTAAACAATTCAAAAACAATGCTTCGCGAAAAAGCTGGCAAAAAGGATAAGTTTTACACAGATGCTAAATACGTTAAAACTGCCTGTGGTACGGCATATAATGGTGTGTTAATTGTTTTAGATGCTTACATTAAGATTAAAGGAGAAACATACAAACTGCCAAAAAATGGTCATAAAAGCATTGATTATTACCGTCAGAATATCAACGCAAAAGACACGGTGCTAATAAATCACTTAAATGCAGCTTATGATGTGTTGCATCTTAGTGGATACTATGAGGGAATATTAAAAGTCAGCACAATTACTGACGGCATAAATTCACTAAAAGACATTATATCTCATTTTAAGCTAAAGTGTTAATAATATTTGTAACCATTATAGCCTGTGAGTAACCTCACAGGCTTTTTTTTGCCCTTCTGTTACATTATACTAGCACATTAAAAACTAATCTGTGAGACGGCACGGCGAACACCATATTTTCACATAGAGCCCAATGGCGGTTTTGTGTTTTCCTTAAACCTTTTCATTTTTAGTGTAAAAAATTGTAACTTTGTAACCAAATAAGAAAAAAATAAAATATTTCTTTATTTGCAATGCTTTTAGAAGAAAATTTGAGGTTACAAAATTGGTTACAAAAAGGTTACAAAAAGTTACAGTTTTTTACTGATTTGAATAAATACAATAAATGTTCAAAAAAAATATACCGGTTACAGTTTTTTTTGAGCGGTTACAAATTGATTTTTCAAACTGTAACTTTTTAACACATTGATAATCAGGCGTTTAACTCTCGGTTACAAAATTACAGTTTTTTACCCGTAAATTAGTTTTGTAGTGGAAAATAAAAAAGTAGAAATTCAAAACAAACTTACGTAAAAAAAACTTACCAACCCTCTCCAAATTTGTTAATTTTGCCGTATATTTGTAAAAACAAACGATTATGCCTAAAATATTCGAGTACTTTGGAATTGTTTTTTACTTTTACTCTAATGAACACATGCCTGTACACATACATGTTAAAAGTGGTAAAAGTGAAAGCATTTATGAATTGCACATGAAAGCAGGTGTTTTGGATGAGTTAAAAAAACGCAAAAAAAAGAGGCGTTGATCATTTGCCGGCAGCAAAAGCAAGCGAGGCAGAAAAGTTTATTAGGCATTATGCCACTGATATTACAAATATATGGTATCAATACTTTGTTTTAAACAATAAAATTAAATGCGAAAAAATAACAAAGAAAATTTAAATACTATGAGTAAGGTTGTCGAAATTATTGCAGCAAAACATGTTAGAAACTATATTTTAGAGTTATCTTTTAGTGATGGTAAAAAGATAAATGTAGATTTTGGCGAATTTTTAAATAAACGCCCACATGTGCAGCACGATAAGTATAAATCATTAAAACTATTTAAGAGTTTTCGCATTGAGGACGGAAATGTAGTTTGGGGAAAAGACTGGGATATGATTTTTCCTCTTGAACAACTCTATGCAGGTAAAATTAAAATTTAATGCAGATTAGAAAAGTTTAAACTTACATAAAAAAAACTTACCAACCACCTCTAAATTTGTTAATTTTGCAATAAATAAATAAAACTATGGCAAATACAGCATCAAAAAGGAAAACGACTAAAAAAGCAATCAAGCCTAAACAAAAAACAGAGCTTGAATTATTATTTGAGCTAATGTTAAAAAAAGCATCTTTAAAGCCGGAAGACATCTACAGTACAAGTATGAAGTTGTGGATAATGGAACATGCTAATGAGTTATTGACACCGGAAGAAAAAAAGAAGTTTAAGCATCTATTTGCATAATATGAAGCAAAGAGTATATATATAAGCCCTGATCTCTCGGGGCTTTTTTTTGTCTGTAATTTTACAACTCTACTTGTAATATTACAAATCCGTCGTAACGAGTTGACCCATAGTTGTTTTTATCCCAAATTTTTATTATAATTTTACATCGGTAATCTTAAAGTTTACATGTGGTTATACTTGCGTAAACTTCGGTATGATTTCCGTAAACTCTGGTATGATTTCCGTAAACTTTGGTTTACATCTAGTATATTTTGAGGTTAAAATACTGATAGTGAGTTAATTAAGTAAAATGACAAAAAAAGAGAAATCTAAAAACCGATTAGAAAAGAACACTAAGAAAACTTTAAAAAAGAAAGTTGAAAATAAAGCAGGTAATTTTGAACCTGTATATAAACAATTTAAAAACAAACCTAAACTAGCTATTAAGCATTTATTGAAAGTTAAGCAGGGTGAGTGCTTACAAGCATTGTATCGTAATGACATTGGTTTTGTAGATATTGTTTGGGGCGAACATGATGATAAAACAGGAAAAGGTTTTGGACTTAAACATATATATAGAAAACATGGAGATGAAATAAAACAATTGGGGTTCAGTATTGAAGATTTTATTCCTATTGTGGTTCTAGGAATAAGTGAAACAAAAGAGGAGTATTTACTGGAATCTAACATGTTTAGAGTTGTAATAGAAAGAAAATACAATGGCAGACAAAAACAATGGCTGCTAACAGCTTTTGATTTAAGAAAAAAGCCTTTGTTAAAAACAAAGGCTTTAAAAAAACGAAATAATTAAAATCGTTGTCGCTAATTATTTTACATGCCTACGCTGTATGGCAAAACATTCAATGCAAAGATAAACAATTTTTAAAATAAACGCAAATATTTTTAATTATGTCAGATACAGAAAATAAAGTAAAGCTTGAAAGTTGGTCGTGTAAACTGGCGAAAAGCACAAAAGGTAACTCAGATGAATACAAAATCAAAAAAGAAGCAAATGGCGTATATGCTTTTATTCTTGAGGGCGAAGTAGAAATCAATAATAAAAAACTATCCAAAAGAGATGGAATGGGGATTTGGAATACAGACAGCATAAATGTAAAAGCGACAGAAAATACTCGTGTACTTTTAATGGAAGTACCAATGACAAGGTAATAAATCGTATTCTCTCAATGTAAAATAAACATAAAATGGAAATAAAAATAAGAGAAGATGAAACAAAAGGTTTTGCAATTGCCACAGTAAATGGGGAAATAGCTGGAAAAATCACCTATACTATACCTTCTGCAGATTTTATTATTATTGATCATACAGAAGTAGAGCCAAGTTTTAAAGGCAAAGGAGTTGGTAAACAATTACTATATAAAATTGTAGAAATGACACGAGAAAAAAACATTAAAATAATACCATTATGCCCATTTGCTAATGCAATGTTTCAGAAACTAACAGACATTCAAGAAGTATTAAAAAAGCAATGAATTTTTTTTTACAGCTTTACTGCAAAAAGCTACTGGCCCATTACTGTCCCGAAATATTTAACAAAACCTCTGAAAGCTTTACTCTCAGAGGTTTTGAGGTGTATTTGGCGGAGAGACAGGGATTCGAACCCTGGGTCCGCGTAAGCGAACAACGGTTTTCGAGACCGCCCCATTCGACCACTCTGGCATCTCTCCTACTTTTTATAGAATGCAAATTTAAGATATTTTTGGTAAAACTAATCCATTATTGCAAATACTTTTAAAAGAAAAAAAAAGATGCAAAGACAATAAGCTTGTTGTTGTGGACTAAGGATACTGAGGAATTCGCCAACTGGCAAGTGTCTCGAAATCTCCGATAAACAACTTACATTTAACAACTTAACAATTAGTAGTCAATATTTTTATTAAGCTATCCACATTATGGCACGATGATTGGAAAAAAACGAAGAACAAATTAAAACTAAATTTTATTATGAAGAAAAACCATTTACTTAGATCCAGCATTATCTTGTTTGCGATGATGCTGAGTGCAGGAACGATTTCTGCACAGTTGAACTTAGCACCAAAGGTGACAGACATTACCAGAGACAATGAATTTGTTCTAGTTACCAAATCAAACCCTAAATTCGAAAAACCTGAACGAGTTGTAAACACAGATTTTAAGGTTGGCGAAGAAGCCTTTGACCCTTACAAACTGAACACTTATACAACTTGGCGGTTTAAAGGTGCGGATGTTATAAATCATGATGGTACTATAACTCATTATGTGGCTGTAATAAATACTACAACGGGTATGTATTATCATCGTTCGGGTGATATGAAAACAAGTGAAGAATATGAAAAAGCTGTTGCACGAGGAGAAACTGGATCGTGGATAGATTTCTGGAAAGCAATGGAATTTCATTTCCAACCAGAGGTTAGAGAATGGCCATACATTTGGTTACGAATTCCTAATAAAGACAAAAAAAATCTTGTAGTAACACCTATGTCATGGAATACCAGAGATTTTAAACTTGTACTCGTTAAATAATTAAAAAAAAGACTATAATGAAAACTATAAAATATATTTCGATATTTATTGTCTGTGCATTATTTGCAGGACAGCTCTTTGCTCAGGATTTAGAAACCTACAAACTCCAATTACCTGATATTATACTTGAAAAAGGCGGACCAATTTATGTATTGACTCTAACTGATAAAACACAAGAAGAACTGAGTAATGATTTAAGTGAAGATTTCCAAAAAGAAATGCGACAAGGTTTACAAGCAGAAGGTTTAGCTTTTAACTCAAAATTGCCAAGTTTTAATCCATGGATGCGTACAAATCTTTATAGCACAACCGAAAACAAAGATGAAGCAACTTATGTTATTTCTGGGGATTATAGCTTTACTACACAACATGAGAAATCTTATAATGAAAAATCTGCTGCTACATCAACGGACAGTCTTCCTTTTGTTTATTATGAATTTTCCGAAAAAAGCTCTGCTACCGTTGTTGGAAGTGTTATAGTTACTGATGTAGAAACAAATAGTGAAATAGCAAATATTCCTTACAGTAAAGAATTAAGCGACGAAGAAAAAAAGATAATGCAACAAGTTTCAGTAAAAAGTCCTGATAGTTTTATCTCTTCACTTTCCGATCACTTTGTAAAGGCATTCAGATATCGTTTTAGTGCGGTTAAAGCTACATACAAATATGAATTTCCAAAAATCAAACCTGAAGACAAAGATTTGAAAAAAGAATTTAGGGAGTATAAACGCAATCTTAAAGACCTTGCCGATGAAGGTAAACTTAAAGAAATGTTTAACATGTATGTCGAAATTCAGCAAAAAGAAGACAGCCCAGAAGTAAACGAAAGTATAGGTATGTGTTACGAAATTTTAGGAAATTACAGCAAAGCAAAAGAATATTATGACAAGTGTGATAATGCGCAAAGTAAAAACCGTTTAAACGAACAAATTGGTACTCAAAATAAGTTGCGAGACTTAGGTTTTACAATTGACGAGCCAGAATTTTAAAATACAAATACAATAAGTTTAAAAAGCGCAATTATTATGATTGCGTTTTTTTTGCTGTTTTATTTTGCAACCACAAATCTTTGCGTTTGAGACTTATTATAAAAGCTAACTTTTAAAACATAAATTCCTTGTTTAAATTGCTTTACATCAAACTCATAACTATTGATTCCAGCATATAATTTTGGTGTTTGTTTGTAAAGTAATTGTCCAGTAATATTGAATATTTCAATAATTGCATCTTGTTCTATTTGGTTGTATATGTCGCAATAAAGAATATTATTTGTTGGGTTTGGATATTTGCAAAAATGGAATATTGTGGAATAGTGTCTGCATACGTTATTTCTATAAGACTTTCTTTTGTTATTTTGGTATAACTTTCATGTTTTTGGCACATTAAAAGTATCAGCAACGATCTGTGAAAATAATGTATTCAATCCTATAAAAACTAAAATAAATATGCTTATTATTAAATGTTTCATGCAAAAATTATCTAATTTCATAAATTTACGAAAAAAAAGCATTAAATTGATAATTTTATATTAGTATTTTCGTTAAATTTGAATAAAATGAATAAAAACACATTAAAGACCTCGTTATGAAAGCAAAAATTATAATATACGGAATTATTTTGGGGCTAATATTATTTAGTTCATGCAAAAAAGATGAGACAGAGACAGAATCAGAAACAGAATATAAAGATATAAAGCTATCCGCAAAACAGCAGGAAATAGCTAATTCTGGGAATGTTTTTTCTCTTGGGATATTGCAAAAAGTAAGTGCATCTCAAACAAGTGGTAATTTTATGATTTCGCCTTTAAGTATTGATTATGCTCTTGCCATGACAGCAAATGGTGCAAAGAATAATACTCTCAATGAGATGTTGTCTGCTTTAGATTTTAATGATTTTGAAATTCTTGAATTTAATGAATATTTTTCTTATTTGATGAGTGAAATTGTTGATATTGATAGCGAAGTTGAATTAAAAATCGCAAATTCAATATGGTATAGGAATGACTATAGCTTTTTGCAATCTTTTTTCGTTGTAAATCAAGAGTACTATAAGGCTTATGTAAAGTCTTTAGATTTTGCTTCTTCTAATGCAGTATCAGAAATAAATAACTGGGTTTCGGATAATACTAATAATAAAATCACTAAAATAATTGATGGCATTCCTTCTGACGCAGTAATGTATTTGATTAACGCTGTGTATTTTTATGGAAGTTGGCAGTATGAGTTTGATAAGTCTAATACTCAAAAGCAGAATTTTTATCTAGAAGATGGTAATAGTGTATCGGTAGATATGATGGAAATGGAAACTGGCTTAAAGTATTATTATACTCTTGATTATCAAGTAGTTGAGATCCCTTATGGGCAAGGAAATTTTGTTATGGATGTAATTCTTCCTGCTGCTAATACTGATATTGGAGATTTTGTTTCCAACCTAAATTCTGATTTATGGATTGAAATTACACAAGGTTTATACAGTCAGAATATGGTTTTAAAAATGCCTAAATTCAAATTTGAATATGAGAAAGAACTTAATCCTAGTTTGCAAGAAATGGGCATAATAGATTTGTTTACAGGTAATGCAGATTTGAGCGGAATGAATGGAACCGGAGGTTTATATGTGAGTAAAGTAAAGCATAAAACTTATATTGATGTAAATGAAGAAGGAACTGAGGTAGCAGCAGTTACGGCGGTTGAAGTAAGTTACACTTCTGCAGATCCTGATGCCCCTTTATTCTTTACTTTGGACAAACCATTTATTTTTATTATTCGTGAAAAAAGTACTGGCGTTATTTTGTTTGAAGGTGTAATGCGGAATCCATTAGAGGATTAATTTAAACTTTAAATAGCTAATAATCAGATTGTTGCGAAAGGTCTTACTGGCTTGTAGAAACTTAAACCCGTACGTCTTTACGAGCCACCAAGTTAAGTTATTGAGGAAGAAAAATCCCATCAATACTACTCCACTTTATATTCAATTACATCAAAAATTTCGTAAATTTTATATTCATTCTGGACACTATAATTTGCATTTAATGTATTTATAATATCATTGTCAGGGTACGAGAAGCTTGCGGCTGCATCTAAAAAAACAATATGCTCCCATTTCTTATAATCAATCTCGCTAATATGATTTATTCCATAAATGTTTTTTAAACTTAAAGCATTATTTATGTTTGAGTAGGTATCATCATTAGTATAATCTTTAAAGATTTCTTTATCATAATAATAAGCGAAATTTAAGATAAAATGAGATGGGCAAATTATTACTAGAGTATTTGTGTCCTTGATTTCTTTAATTTTTTCAACTGTTTCTTCAACATTTCTTTTATTCGTAATATTAGGTTTTACAGTTGCAATTAATAATAAGCAAATAATAATTGGTACAATATAATTATACTTGGGTTTACTTATGATATAATCGACAGCAATGCCAAGCACAAGTACAAAAGCAACAGCAGCGGGCATTAAATATCTGTCCAAAAACATTGGTACTATATATGAAATTCCAAACATAAAAAAGAAGATAAAAACAAACCAAACAATTATGAGCCTATAGTATATGTTTTTCTGTCTATTTTTCCAAGTAATAATATATTTCACAAGTGCAATTACAAGCACGGCAATCACAGAAACAGCAACAACAGGAGCATTCAAAAATTGGCGGAGCATATTATAAATACCTTCTAAGCCATTCGCAGGTTTAAGCCATGTACCACTTGACGAAGATTCTACAAATCTGTTCAAAACCACAATAATATTAGGCGTATAAAGGATTCCGATTATACCAATACTTACAAGTATATGCTTCCAATATTTTGAAATTATATTCTTGTTAAATGCAAGAAAAAGAAACTGAGTTATCACAATAAAGAAACCAAAATAATGGGAATAAATAATTAGCGTATTTACAATAATCAGTATTATAAATTTCTTTTTTACACTTGATTTGGGATTAATATTATGATTTTCCTTTGGATTTAGAATATCATATAATATCCCCATAAAATAGTACATCGAAATTATAGACAACATACCTAATAAGGCGTAAACTCTGGCTTCATGTGCAAATAAAACATGATAATTTGAGAATACAAAAGCTATACTTGCATAAAGAGCAATCCTTTTATTTAGATATTTAATTCCTAATTTGTAGATAAATAAGACGGTTATGCAGCTAAATAGTAAAGAAGGAAAACGGACAGAAAATTCTGAGATTCCAAAAAACTTAATCCAAAAATGCAATATAATTTCATACAATGGCGGATTATTTCCTTCTGCTAGCAAGTTTAGTATTGAACTTATATTCATTTGGGCATGGTAAACACTAAAAGGCTCATCGCCCCCTAAGGAATTGCTTGAAAGGAAAATTCCTTTGATTGCAAAATTAACTAGTAATAAGGCTATTGCAATTATTACGTGTTGGTATTTTTTTAAATTTTGCATTGACAGCTTTATTTTTCTCCTTTTAATTTTCGAATTTATTTATCCAAATAGTTTCGTTTTGCAATAAAACATCTGCTTTTATATCTCCTTTATGAATTTTATTTTTTTACTTGCTTTTTAATCTTTATTTTTCTGTTCCAGTTTACCCTATATGTCATGCTGGTACTAGGCAGTGCTTAAATTTTTATTTATGTAGCAAATTAGCTAATTCATCTTTAGCATTTTTTGTCTAAATTCATAAAGCCAGTCAAATGCTTCGTTTGTTTCCTCCCATATTCCCCATGCTCCAATTACATAAGAAACAGCTTCATCTTCGTCTCCCATCCCAATATATTGTGGTTGCTTTTTAGGTATTTCCTTAATTCCTAGTAGATAGTCAATTACAAATTTATTACTATTGTATGCTTGCAATAATATTTTTTCGCTTTTTGTTGTTCGTCCAAATTTTTTAAAACTATACAAAGCATTATTGTAATTCCACACAGCACAATCTTCTTCCTCGTTATTTTGGATGAAATTTTCAAAACTTGTCAAGTCGTTTTTACTTAACAGTAAAGGTGATAATAAATATCTTATCCCTTGATTGTCGTTAGGGTTTAGTTCTAACATTTCTTCATAGATTGCAATTGCTTTATCAATTTCTTTTTTGACATAAAAACAACTAGCAAGCCCCGCTTTAGCGCGCATATAAGGTCGTGTCTCGAATAATCCCCAGAAATATCCTTTTTCTTCTTTAAAAAATTTCTTTCCAAGTGTTTTTTCTCCAGCTTTTATTGCTTTCTCAAACATATTTAAAGCTTGGTCTATATCTTTTTCAATACTTGCTAAATAATTATATGCTTCTGCATTATTAGGGTCTAATTCAAGTGCTTGTTTTACTAGTTTTTTTCCTTTTGTAACTGGCTGTTCGTATGCCTCAAAAACTAAATCTTCTGCCCGACCTTTTTTGTCTGTTCTTTCGGGTAAATCATCTAAACCTATATCATTCAAATAGCTTAAAAAATCATTTAATTCATCTTCTGAATTAAAATCATGCTTTTGAATTTCTGTCATTATTTTCGAGATATCTTTTTCTCTATTCATTCTTGATGCATCTTTCTTTTTGCTCATAGTTTTTTTTTATTTAGTTCTAAAATATCGCTATATATTAAACATTTAATTTAGTGTCCGCAATAATAATTACGGTATATCATTAAAAATCATATTTTGAATTTAATAATCCAAAGATAAATATTATTTTAGAATTATAAATTTTAATTGCATTTTATATGGGAATCTATAATATTTCAAACATATTCTTTACTAAAATCAAGTAAAATCGACTTGTACCAACGCAGTAATAGACACAAAAGAGAATAAGCGAAATAAAAATTGACCAATAAAAATTGAAAAAGACAAAATAGTAGTTTCACATGTAATTGTTTTTTTATATCTTCGTAAATAATAAATAAAAATAATATGAAAGCATTTAAAGCATACGACATTAGAGGTGTTTATAACAAAGATTTTAATAAAAATGATGTATATAAAATTGGGTTTTTCTTACCACAAGTGCTTAATGCAAAAAAAATCCTTGTAGGACGTGATGTTAGAGCATCTTCGCCCGAGATTTTTGAATATCTAATAAAAGGCATTACCGATGCTGGAGCCGATGTTTATGATGTAGGCTTAGCAACTACACCTATGATTTATTATTCCACAGCAAAATTTGATTTTAATGCTTCGGTAATGATTACCGCATCGCATAATACAGCTGAATATAACGGCTTAAAAGTTTCGGGTACAAATGCAAAACCTATTGGATTTGATACTGGACTAAATAAAGTTAAAGATTTGATGGAAACCACAGAAGTTATTCCAAAATCAAAAAAAGGAGAGCTACATGAGCTTAATGTACGTGATACATATTTCGATTTTTTAAAAACTTATGTTCCAGATATTTCTAATCTTAAAATAAGTATTGATTGCAGTAATGGCATGGCTGGATTGTTTATTAAAGATTTGTTGGGCCCTGCTCCTATGTATTTTTTCGATGATCTTGATGGTAGTTTTCCAAATCACGAAGCAAATCCGCTTGTAGCAAAAAATATTGTTGATTTACAAAAACATGTAAAAGCAAACAATTCTGATATTGGAGTTATCTTTGACGGTGATGCCGACAGAGTAATGTTTGTTGATGAAAATTCTGAATTTATTTCTCCAGACCTTATGATTGCAGTTCTTGCACATTATTTTCTTGAAGAAAAGGGTCTAAAAGGAAAGGTAATTCAAGATATACGTACATCAAAAGCCGTTGGTGAATACATCTCCCAATTTGGCAGCGAAATGGAAATGTGGAGAGTTGGACGTGCTTTTGCTTCAATAAAACTTAAAGAAATTGATGGGATATTCGGCGGTGAGTTGGCAGGACATTATTATTTTAAAGATTTTTATTATGCTGACTCTGGCATTCTTGCTTGCTTGTTAATATTAGATGTTATTGGCAAAATGAAGCGTAAAGGGGTTTCAGTTTCACAATTAATTGGAAAAATCAAAAAGTACGAAAATTCTGGGGAAATCAATTTTAAAATCGAAGACAAACATGGTGCTATGGATGCGGTTGTTAGTTATTTTGAAGCATTAGAAAAGCCCGAAGCATTTTATGATTTTGACGGATATAGAATAGAATATAAAGACTGGTGGCTAAACATAAGACCGTCAAATACAGAGCCATATCTTCGCTTTTTAGCAGAAGCAAATTCTCCAGAACTTTTACATAGCATAGTTGAACAAGTTGAAGGAATTATTGAAGGTTTTGGAGGGAAACTTGCTGAAGAAGACTAAGTTAGTTTTCACTTAATGAGAACAGTGAACTGAGAACTGAGAACTGAGAACAGAGAACTGAGAACAGAGAACTGAGAGCAGATTACTCCTCTTCAAATTCTTCGTCAAATATTTTCTCAAAATCGGATTTGTCTTTCTCTATGGACTCAAAACTCTCGCATTGTGTAATATAAGTTGAGTATTCTTTTTCAAGTTCCAGATACTTATAAATATCTTTAGCTTTAAAAATCCCTGAGGACTTTATAGCGTTTATATCATCTATAAAACTATTGAGAGCAACGCAACCAGCACGTAAATTATTAAGTTTCTCGAAGTATATATCTATCAACATAAGATTTGCTTCAAATCTCATAATAAGATATTTGCGTGACACATCTCTAACATTTATATTCTCAACAACTATTTCGAGGCTTGGTACTGCTTCGTTGTATCGCTTTTTGTTATAGTCTTTTTCACCGTCCGAAAAGCTTTTATCGGCTGCTTTTAATAATCTAGCATCTTGTGCAACTGAGTAACTGGCTCCTATAACTAACAAGACAACGAGTAAAATTAAGTTCTTTTTCATAATAATTATTTTAAAGTTCAAATATTGTTTACAAATAGCTTACCAAAAATAGTAAATATTTCAATACAATTAAAAATTTAATTTAAGACCAATGTTGTTTACAAAAGAATTACTAATGACACCAATAGGTGGATTAGCATCATACAGATATTTTATTCCTATTTCAAAACTAAGATTTTTTGTAAAAATTAAGCTTATTGATGTTTGGTTTGTAACTCTCAAGTCTGAAAAATCATTAAACAGTGGCTGATAATAAGTAATAGTAGTAATCTCTATCCTATCTTTGGCAATAACATAATTAAATGACAAATAAGTAGAAAGCCGGTGATTTATATAGAATTGTGGAATATCTTCGAGGGTATTTTCCAACTCATACATATACATAGCCCCCAAGCTTAAATTTAGGTTCGGTTTATCAAATATTTTGAGCCTCGGTCCTGTTCCCAGCAATGATCTGTTATCCAAAAGTAATACTGGATTAGCCTGATATTGGACAAATCCTTCCCAATGAAAATATTTAATAAACCTTCTAGTGTATCTAAAATGCAAAAAACCTGCATTGCTAAAATTGCCAGCATCTGTTTTTTTAAGCTCATAACTTCCTAAAAGCAAAAAGACATCTTTACGTGATTTACTTCGGGTCTGCATGGTTAAACTATTATTAGTCTGTAAAAGAGTAGCCTTATTGTTCTGTTCGTACGAAAAAGAGGAAGCCACTGCACCAGAAAAGGAAGTAGTATCGTCTTGCATGCGTTTTGATTCTACATTAACAAGTTGAGAATAAGCAACTTGATTCGCAAAAACACATAAGAATAAAAATAAAATTAAATGCAGTTTCATTTCTAAATATTAATAAAATAATAAAACGTAAAAATACTAAAAGTAAATATCTATTGTCCAACAAAAATCAAACATTAAATTATAAAAGATATACTGAATAAAAAACCAAATCCTTTCTAATTATTTCTATATGAATTTATAAAACGCCATTCGCTAAGGTTTCTTTTAAGATCGCCAGTTTTTGTTCTTGAGTAAATGTTCTTTTTTCAAAACGACCGAAATAAACTTACAATCTTTTTTTACAATCTTTAAATTTTCAGCTTACGATTCAAAGTTGGTTTATTTGGTTTTCAAAGGTACAAAAAATAATTATAATCATAGTTTTACGAACTCCATTTTTTGGTGTTGTCAATTATATATTGTTTTACCTCAAAATGATCGTTTTGCGTGTTGATAATTACATCATAATAATCATTTTGCCAATTTTTCCGACTAGGTGTATTTCGCAAAATATTGATATGTTTTGATGTTTGCATTTGGAATTTACCCATGATTTTGGGGATTAGCATATTTCGACGATATAAACGATATTGTTTTACACCAATACCAGAAATACCATTGTCAAAATCATAATCCCGCAAAATAATTATTAAATGGATATGATTGTGCATTATCACCCATTCATCCAAAACAATTCGTTTACGATATTCTGGCAATTTGATTATCTCGTTTTTAACGATTTCTCCATATTCATTTAAAACCATTTCTCCATTTTCAACATTGCCGAGTTTTTTTTCCGTTCTGTATGTCGACAGTTATATAATATATCCCTGGATCTGAATAGTTGTGCTAAACTTTACGGTTAGAACGACTCAAATGTAAATTTTTATTGGATTTCATGGCTTTAAAGTGCTGGTTTTTAATGTTATAAATATTTGTTATAACGGTGTCGTCGGGTTGCGTTATGGAAATTGGTCTGTTCAAAGCGTCAAAACTTGTTTGTGTTATAAATTCTTCAGTTTGCAGAGTTACTGTTCCGCTATGATCCAGAACGTTCTGATAATCAACTGCAAACGATTTCTTGAAAGATAACAAATTTTGTTTAAAGTCGCATAAAATATGGGCGGTTTGTGTGTTTTAATTTTCTTCGTTTCGCTTATATCCTATTGGTTTCCGATTTTTATATTCAAGCTCTTGTTGCTTTGATTCTTCAAATTGTTTCAGATATTCAAAAATCAACATGAACTTATTGTCGTGATCTGATAGCTGATTTCTCACTTTTTCTAATTCCAAAAACAACTCTTTATGAGACAATAGCATTTCACGCATTCTATTGAAGACACGAACTAATTGTATGTTTACCTGTATTGCTATTTCAGTATTCAAAACACTGGCAAGCATTAAAATTCCATGTTCTGTAAACGCAAACGGGGCAATACGTAATCCCATTATTTCCTTACTGGTGTTCCCAAATTGTTTACGGAAGTCGTCAAGTTCTTCTTTAGTAAACTCTATCATAAAATCATCCGGGAACCTTTCAATATTTCTACGCACCTGCTCTTTTAAACGTCTGGTTTCTATACCGTAAAATTCAGCAAGGTCTCTGTCTAATATTACCTTTTTCCCACGTATCAAATATATTTTTGAGATTATCGTTTCTTCTGGAAGCATTATTTTGTTTTTTGAGTTATTCATATTTCTAATTTTAAGTTGTAAAAATAAAAATAAAAATTGGGTGTCGCAATTTGCGATACCCAATTTTTCTCAAGTAATACAAACTCACTTTACGGTCGATATCAAAATCAGAACTTTTTTTATTCAATCTTTGTCTTATTTTACTTTACCTTTACCTTACTGGCTAACTCATTCCTAGCCTTAAAACGCACTACTTTTTTTGCAGGTATTTGTAAGGCTTTACCAGTTTGTGGATTTCTGCCTGTTCTGGCTGCAAGCTCTGCTATTCTAAATGTGCCAAAGCCGACAAGTGTTACATTCTCACCTGTTGCCAGTGCTTCGCCTATACTGCCGAGTACAAGTTTTAAACTCTCACTTGCTGCTACTTTGCTTATATTGCCTTTTTTGGCGATAATGTCGATTAGTTGGGGTCTGTTTATGGACATAGTATTTGTTTTTAGTTTAAAGTTAAATTTTCTGAGATATTATGCTTTTCTCTTGCTTCTATAAATTCAACTTTTGTCATAGGGCCTATTGTTGTTTTCGTCTCTTTTAATATTATCCAATAATAAACAGCATCGCATCCTTCTTTATAATCATATTCAGTATCATACAGTAACGCATTTGGATCATTCTCTATTGGCTTTTGAGTTGCAATAATAAATTTTTCATTATGTTTATATTCCAGAATAGTAGATGGGATTTCTCCATATGTACCTGTTGAATTTGATATCATCTCATGGTCTGAATAATAAACAAAACCATCTCCCAGATTTTTATCATTATTATAATTGCAACTTTGTAAAATCAAAATTATGAAAAAAAAGAATATACAAGTTTTAATGGTTCTCATAATATTTATTTTGTCCATGGATATAAAGGTTTTAGTGTTTTGCTTCCATAAATATTAATATCATATTTCTGACCATCTCCAGCATAGTGTCTTCCTATGCCAGTTTGTATATTCCTTGGCCAGTTTAACGGATTCCAAGGATTATGCATTTCAAAATTATATTCGTCTGAATATGCTCTAACTTGATGATTTGGGTATCGTTTTAGCGTAATCTGACCATAAACTAAAGCATCATTAGTTGAACTACTAGCTCTAAAAAGACTAATTGTCTTTTTCTCACCAACATATTTTTCACCCTTTGAATACAAATTTGATAAATCTATTTTTCCAAAATCAGTGTATAACGCTTGTCCATTCCCATTATTGTACCAATCATTCGCTTCATCCAAAGTCAAATGTCCATCCCAGTCAGGTCTACTGCTTAATGAGTTATAGTGATCTAGGAATTTTTCAAAGTTTCCATTATTCGCAAACTCTAGAGCCTGCCCATTACTCATATTATCCAATGTTTTTCCCTTAGCCATTGCATCATCATTAGACATCCCTTGTTTAAAGTCTGATGCATTCATGATAATAGCATCACCTTGTAAACCTAAATCATCAGTTCCAAGAAATTTTCCGCTTAAATCGTAAATAGGATTATCCAACGCCCCAGTTGGGTCAACTCTACCAATAGGATTGTTTTGACAATAATTGTACGGACTTACCCAGCTTCTTTGGTCTGCCATCGGGTCAACACTCAACCAAATACTCGCATCGCTGTCGTAGTATCTAGCACCAAAACGCCGCACTGAGCTTGTCGAAGTGTATGTGTAATCAGTTTCTGTATCGTGTTCCTTAGCTGTGAACTTGTAGCGGGAGTCAAATTCGCTATTGCGTTGAGAGACTATAAGTTCTCCAAATGGAGCATATTGTATGTGTTGTTCTGCTCTGCCCCAAAAATCAGTTATAAAACTACTGCTGCCAAGGTGGTCTGGGTGGTAGGGCATTGACTCTATGTCTGTACCAGAATTTTGCATGAGGTAAAGTTAGGAAAAGTTTTTGGAAATATCGAAAATTGCCTTCGAAAATTGTTTGCTAATCGTAAAGTAAAAGATAATTTATTGCATTTTATGTGCAAATACTAGCTACGAAGGCTTCCAATTAGCTCATTGATGTCTTTTACACCATATTTTTTACAATAATATTCGATACCTTCAAGTATTTTAATTGTAGCATCGGGTTCGATAAAGTTTGCAGTTCCAACTTGAATGCATGAGGCTCCAGCTAGAAAAAACTCGATGGCATCTTCGGCGGTCATTATTCCACCAAGTCCACAAACGGGGATTTTTACGGCTTTTGCAACCTGCCAGACCATTCGTAGAGCTATTGGTTTAATTGCAGATCCGGAAAGCCCACCAGTAATAGTTGATAATTTTGGTTTTCTGGTTTTAGCGTCAATTGCCATACCCAGAAAAGTATTAACTAAGGAAACGCTATCAGCTCCTTGATTTTCAACTGCTTGGGCAATTGAAACAATATCCGTAACATTTGGAGACAATTTAACCATCAAGTGTTTCTTATACACTTGTCGAACAGCTTTTACCACCTCTTCGGCTGATGCACAACTTGTTCCAAAAGCCATTCCTCCTTCTTTAACATTTGGACATGAGATATTTAATTCAATTGCTGGAATATTTGTGAGTTCGTTAATCATTTCTGCAGTAGCAACATAATCATCTACTGTAGAGCCACTTACATTAACAAATATATTAGTATTTAGATGTTCTATTTTTGGATAAATATCATCACAAAAAACTTTTACGCCTTTATTTTGTAAACCTACTGCATTTAACATTCCTGCGGCGGTTTCAGCCATTCTAGGATAAGGGTTTCCCTCTCGATGGAGCAATGTTGTGCCTTTAACAATAAAGCCTCCCAGACGGCTTAAATCAACAAAATCTTCAAATTCGAGACCATATCCAAACGTACCAGATGCAGTAAGAACGGGATTTTTTAATTTTAATCCGTTAAAATCTATATTCAAATTTACCATACTAATTTTTTGACATTAAAAACAGGTCCATCAGTACAAACGCATTTATGTCCATCGATTGTATCCTGTACACAACATAAACAAGCACCAATTCCGCACGCCATAAGGTTTTCGAGTGATACTTCACATGTTATATTTTTTTCAATCGCTAAATTTCCAAGTGCTTTTAACATTGGTTGCGGTCCACAGGCATAAATTTTATCAAAATGAATTTTATCAGAATTTAAAAGCGAATGGTCAAGGACATTGCCAGTTTCACCAAAGCTTCCATCTTCGGTTGTATAAAAGACATTTCCATATTTCGCAAATTTATCAGAGCGTAAAATGCTTTCTTTATCCTTATATCCTAATAAAAATGTTGGTGAAAATCCAAAATTCATAAAATACTTTGCAGTATATAACATAGGTGCAACCCCACAACCTCCACCTACGAGTAAAATATTGTCATTATCGGGCATACTAAAAGAATTACCGAGAGGAAATACTAAGTTTAGCAAGTCTCCTTTATTAATTTGGGACAATTTAGCAGTACCTTCTCCAGCAATACGCACAAGAAGACTAATAGTATTTTTCTCGTAATTAACATCGTGTACACTAATAGGTCGTCGCAAAAAAGTGTTAGGAGCTCCGTCAATTCTAACTTCTACAAATTGGGCAGGAGAGATATTCGGTAACTCATCCTCTGCAAGCAATTTTAATAAAAAATAATCATCACTCAAGCTAATGTTGTAAACAACTTCAAAATCACAGGTTTGTTTTTTCATAAGATTGTAAAATTTGTTTCACAAACATACAAATTATTTATGAGGATTATAGGATTCAAAAGTTTTATCAGTAAAAAATACAACAATCTTTTCAACAGTTTTTTCAGAAGAAGAAGTTGGTTTAAATGATGTTGGAGGACTGCTTTTATCATCAGAAACAGGTTTTTCAGGACTTTCAGGCTGATTATCAGTAGAACTATCAGTGTATATAGGCTTAATAATAGGGCTTTTATCCTCTAAAACAGTTGGCGGATTTGAAAATAAAGTATCCTTACCTGTATAAATGGCATTCTCATCGGGTTTAGCTCCCACATTAGTAATTTTATACATTTCGCCTTTACCTGTAAGTAACCATTCTGCGTTAATACCTCTAAATCTCTCCAATAGTTTTATCACAAAATCTGTCGAAGGATTATTACGTCCAGAAATAATATGAGATATACTCGAAGCTTGAACGCCAATCTCTTCTGCAAATTTTGTAGCAGTCATTCCTTCTTCTCTTAAAATTTTTGCAATTCTATCTTTCATTTTAGCGTGTTTTTTGACATTACAAATGTAATGATAATATAGTTTACATTTGTAACATTTTATTAACAATTATGTGTTTACATTTGTAACATTGTCATTGTTAAATTTTATAAATATTACGCCATTATCTATTTTAGACATGTAGCCTGGTAATGCTTATAAATTATTGATAATAAACACATATAAAAGATAGATTAAACGCAATACAGCTCAAATTAAGCTTAATAAAGGCTCTGTTACAGGCAAAACGCAATATCCTAAACAATTACTACATCAAAAATCAGTTAAAATACTGGTTTTAAGGCTTTTAAATACATATTATATGTATGATTATTGCTTTTGTGTTGATATATTTACAAGATTACTCAATTCCCATAATTATTTACTTGAAATGAATTGTATAAACAACTGTTTGTAAGTAAGTTACAATTAAAATCCTTATCTCTATAAAACTTTGGAATATATTTATTTTTGTAATCGTAAGAATTATTACATTTGTAACAATAGCTTGTAATATACTTATAATTATTTACAATTTGTAGTGTTCACAAATGTAAATACTCTATTTTCACATAAGTAATAATTACATTCGTAACATCAGTGTTTTATTTTGAAAAACTAAAAATCGCTAATTAACTTCTATCTTTTTATCTCGGTAAGTTTATATCCAGAAAAAAAACATTGCCTCCTACCCTTTTAAAATGAGTTTGTGATAATATTATATTTTGATAATTCATTCTATTATGTGGTTTTTAATAAGCTAAAAAGGAGCTTAATTATTTATTAGAGAAATAATTTTTATCGCAGTTTTATACCAATTAAATTTCATTTGGATTTTTAGA
>JAQVOR010000150.1 GCA_028702535.1 Bacteroidales bacterium | reverse complement strand
ATAGTCCGTTAGGACTTTAACATCAATAAAAAACCTATAATCAATTTTTTATTTTGTCCGTAGGACATAAACATTATTGATTTTTTTACTGACGACAGAAATTCAATCTTCAATAAAATATCTACTATAAAATTTTTAGCTGTTACAAATCAGAGTAAGCAGAGAATTAGTAGTTTCAGTTATCTTATTGTCGGTAATACTAATTTCGACTTACTTCGACTACTGTTTTTTACTGATTTTAAAGTTCTATATGTATCTAATGCTATGAACACGATAAAAAAAACTCCCGCAATTTTCTTGCAGGAGCTCTCTTATTTTTTTGGATAAAATAAATCTAATTATAAAATATATTTATATCGTTTAATTTTTTGCGTAGGTGTTTTTTCAAAAGGATTTTTCTGAACAGTAATAATTTTTATTGTTGAGAATTTATTTACTTTTGAATTGATGTAAAATTTGAGATCAGTTGTTAATTCGAGAATTTTATCATCTAACTCCTCTTTTAGGTCTTGATATTTTTTCTCAAGTTCCTCACGATTAAAATGTACTAAAGCTACAAGTTTACCTTTTTGTTCAACAACAAGAGATTCGGTTACAAAATGAAAATTATTGATAATTGATTCTATTTCTTCGGGATAAATATTTTCGCCGCTTGAACCAATAATAACATTTTTGCTACGTCCTTTAATAAAAACAAAATTATCTTTATCAAAACAAGCTAAATCACCAGTTTTAAACCAGCCGTCTTCTGTAATTACTTCGGCAGTTAGTTGCGGCTCTTTATAATATCCTTGCATTACTGATGGTCCTTTAACCCAGATTTCTCCTTCGCCAGTTTTGGGGTCAATATCATTTAATTTTATTTCAATTCCTTCGATTTGTGGTCCAGTTGACTGTAGTCTAATCGTTTGTGGGCTAACTCCAGCAACTAATGGAGATGTTTCGGTTAAACCGTAACCAATTGCATAAGGAAATTCTGCTTCCATAAGGAATTTTTCGACAGTAGGGTCTAATTTTGCTCCACCAATGCCAAAAAATCGCAATTGCCCGCCAAAAGTTTCTTTTAATTTTTTACCTGCTACCTTATTTAATAATTTTCTAAATACAGGAACTTTATATAAAGTGCGAGTTAATTTTTTTGCATTAAATGTAGGTAAAATTTTGTTTTTATAAATTTTTTCAATTATCAAAGGAACCGACAACATTAAAGTTGGTTTTACCTCTTGCATTGCAGGAATAAGAATTGCTGGTGTAGGTACTTTACGCAAATAATAAACAGAAGCACCATTCATCATTGGTAAAATTAAGCCTAAAGTATTTTCATAAGAGTGTGATAATGGTAAAAATGATAAAAATCTATCACTTTCAAATATGGGTTGTAAAACGCCGCATTTTTCGCCATTAAAACTAATATTTTTATGACTTAGCATTACACCTTTAGATTTTCCTGTTGTTCCGGATGTATAAATAATAACTGCTGTATCTTCGGCATCAACCTCATAAGTTTTGGTTGATTTAATATTAGCATCATATTTAACATTATTATGAACATCAATAGATGTAAAATCATTTATTTTAATCTTGGATGTAAGGTATTCTGTTTGAATATCCTCAATTTTACGAATGAGTAATTCTGCACAAAAAATTGCTTTAGTTTCGCTATGTGTAAGAATGTTTTCAATTTCATCGGAGCTAAAATCCGGTAAAATTGGAACCGCAATAGCACCCATAGAAACAATTGCAAAATAAGTTATACCCCAATTAGGCATATTATTAGATAATATAGCTACTTTGTCGCCTTTTTCAATTCCTATATTTTCCAAAAAGGCCATTACAGAAATTACACTCTGCTGGACTTCTTTATATTTTAAAGGTTTTTCATCAGTAAAACCTAAAAAATCATTATTAGAGAATTTACCAAAAGAACTCTTTAATAATTCGGGAATAGTTAAATAGTTTGTTTGCATTTCAAATATTATTTGCTGCAAGTATAACACATAAAATTAATATATGTTGTAAAAGATAATAAAATTATATCAATCGGACTGTTAATAAGTTTTAAATTTAACCCTTTTTTACGTAAAAAGGTTGGTATTAGCAACGTTTTACAAGCTTTATTCTCGAGAATTCTAAATTAGACACAAATTTTAAGGTAACACAGTAATTTTAATGTTTCGCTTCAGTTTTTTCACCATTGACAACATCATAAAAGAGGTAATAAGTGCAGCAAGAAAGTCGGCGGCAGGAAACGAATACCATATACCAACTTCTCCCCATTTGAGTGGGAATAAAATTACAAAAGGAATTAGAAACAACAACTGTCGAGCCATAGCAAGAAATAGCGATGCTTTAGCCTTACCTAATGCCTGATATAAACCTGAACCTACGATTTGAAACCCAATAATAGGTAAAGCTAGCATAAAGATTCTCATTGCTTTAGTTCCTATATCAATCAACTCTGTATCGGTAGTAAAAATTCTGATAAGTGGTTTTGAAAAGAAAAAGAAAACAATAAAAGAAAATACACAAAACAAAGTTGACCAAACAATTGCTTTATTCATTACTTGCAATACTCTATGATTATTTTTCGCACCATAATTATAACCCGCAATTGGCATAAAGCCCTGATTAATACCAAAAAGAGGCATAAAAACAAACATCGAAAGGCGGAAAATAATTCCAAAAGCAGCAATTACAGTACTACCACTGTAATAAAGTAGTGCATTATTAAGTATTATATGCATAATAGAAGATGCTATTTGTCGTCCAAACGAAGCTGCTCCCAAAGCAAAAGTTTCTTTAGTAATCTCCTTATTGGGGAGAGAAAGCATAAGTTTTAAGTCAAGTTTGAGAGTGCTCTTTTTATAACCAGTATAATACCAAAGTACCAAAGCAAAACCAACAAACTGACTAATAGTTGTTGCAAAAGCAGCACCCATCATTCCCCACTCAAACACGAAAATAAAAATTGGGTCAATAATAAGATTTAAAACTGCGGAAACCGTTTGGCTTATCATCGGGAATTTTGCATTTCCTTCAGCACGAATAACATTCATTAGCACAAACAAGAAATTTAAGAAAAAAGTCCCCGGTAGTGCCCAACTCGCATATTCAAAAGCATAAGGAATAATTTCTTCATTTGCACCAAAAATTTTCAAAAGACCATGTAAATTAGAATAAGCTATAGTAATAACAATAAAATTAATTATAAATATTATAGTTATTAAGTTATTTAAAGTTAAATTAGCTTTGTATTTGTCTTTAGCACCTAATGCTCGTGATATAATCGATGCTCCTCCAAGTCCTATTGCTTGTCCAAAAGTACTTATAGACATCAATAAAGGCAAAGAAACAGATATGCCAGCAATTCCAAGAGCACCAAGACTTCTACCTATAAAAACTGTATCGGCAACATTGTAAATTGTAACTGCCAACATGCCAAGTATTGACGGTAACGACAAACTCCATAGCAGTTTTCCTATCTTCTCATGTCCTAACCTGTCCGACCTTTCCATTAATTACTATTTTGTTCCCTGTTCTTTATAAAGTTTTAATTCGGTAAAATCAAAATCTGGATTAGGAATATCAATTTTTATTTCTGTAATTTCGCCATATTTATCATCAATAAAACTAACTGTACCACTAGGCAACGAAAGAGCTTCTTCAAACTTTACAGTAAACGTATCATAATGCCAGTGTTTCAATTGTCCATGATAAATTGATGTATGTAACATTTTTAAATATAGATTATCTGATTTTATCAAAACTTCAACATCTCCATATACATCGGATTTGTAAATTCCAACATAATCAATTAAGTTATGTGATGGCTTTGTATCAGATATTCGTGTATTTTCCCAAGCTTGCTTGTCTTCTTTATCGTAATTATCAATTAATTGCTTGATTCTCAGGAAATTATCGCTCCATTTACTATCTATCTCTGCTTTTGTTAAATAATCAAGAACTTGGCTTAGTGCAACAGTGTAAAACATGGACAAATTATTTGTTAAAACAACAAAACCTAAATCTAATTCTGGAATTAAAACTGTTTGTGAAATCATTCCATCATATCCGCCATTATGAGTAACAATCAGATATGAATTATAATCATAAAGCCCCCAACCTAAAGCATAAGCTTTTAAATGCGTAGATGGATATACAGAACGCGAAAACGCAGACACATCTTGAACAGTATTTGGTTTCCACATTTCGTCTGCAACTTGTTGACTGAATATTCGCTTACCTTTATATTCGCCTCTGTTTAATTGTAATATCAACCATTTAGCAACATCATGTACATTTGAATTTATGCTGCCTGCTGGAGCAATATTGTCCCAATTAACATAAGGAATTACAATATTTTTATCATCCACCAAAGCATGACATTCTGCAACATTATCTAAGTTTTGATTTATTGAGATAGATGTATTTGTTCTTGTCATTCCAAGGGGCTCAAAAATTCTATATTTCAAAAAATCGTCCCAAGTAGTATCGGTAACATACTCAACAATCTGTCCAGCAGTTAGATACATAATATTAGAGTATCCAAATTTTTCACGAAAGCCGTATTTTGGCTCAAGATATCTTGCTCTACGGATAATTTCTTCGCGAGAATGATCAGAAGCATACCAAATAAGGTCTCCACTAAAAGTTTCAAGACCTGTTCTGTGGCAAAGTAAATCACGAATTGTCATTTGATTAGTAACAAACGGATCGTAAAGCTGAAACCAAGGAATATAATCAGTTACTTTATCATCCCAATTAATTTGACCTTGATCAACAAGAATAGCAAGAGCTGCCGCAGTAAAAGCTTTGGTATTTGAAGCAATTGCAAAATTTGTATGCTGATTAACTTTTGCTTTTTTACCAGCGTCTAATACTCCAAAGCCTTTTTCGTAAACAATTTGATTGCCTTGCACTATCGCTACAGCAAATCCAGGTACATTCCAAGCATTAAAAGACTTTTGCAATTCGCTGTCTAATAAATCTGTATCTACTTTCTCAACTTGCGAAAAAGACAGAAATGGCAGAATTACCAATAAAATTAAAAATATTTTTTTCATTATTTTGATGTTTTTATTTAATACTAATTACTTTAAATTCTGTGCGTCTATTTTTAGCACGTCCTTCTTCGGTATCATTATCAGCAATTGGAACAGAATAATCATAACCTTTAAAAGAAAGCCTATTAGCATCAATGCTCTTACTAATCAGATAATTATATACTGACCTTGCTCTATTTTGAGATAAATCTTTATTATATTCTTTTGTACCCACATTATCGGTATGCCCACCAATTTCAATTTTCATTTTAGGATTTGAGTTCATATAATCGATAACTTTTTTCAGTTCTGTATATGATTCTGGCAGCAAATCGAATGAATTAAACTCGAAAAATATATTTTTTAGCACAACTGTTATTCCGTCTTCAATTGGTTTTAACGGGATATTGATTATGTATGGTTCTTCAGGATTTTTGAGATTTGTGAGTGAAAAATTTTCGGAATAAAACAAATATCCGTCTTTAGAAACGTTAAAAGCATAATCTTTATCAATTGGTAAGCACACCATATATTCGCCTGTACCTTCTTCTGAAACCATTTCGGCAATAATTTCGCCATTTTCGAGATCTAACATTTCGCATTGAGCAACAAGACGTTTATTAGTTTTTATATCATATACATATCCCTTAACATAAGTTACCGCAACAGGTTTAGCTTCTTCGGGGATTTTAAAATAATAAATATCAAGGTCTCTTTTAGTTGTAGATGAAGCAAACATTGCGATATCCCCTTTCGCATTAACAATTAGGCTTCTTTCTTCACCTTTAGTATTTATTGGATATCCAACATTTACAGGAGTTTGCCAATTTCCATTATCATCAAGTCTTGAATAATAAAGGTCGAAATCTCCCATTCCGGGCAATCCGTTTGAGGCAAAATATAAAGTTTTTCCATCGGGATGAATAAAAGGCGAAATTTCCTCAAACTCGGTATTTATTGGCGGACCAAGATTTACAGCAGGATTTTTCGCAATGCCTTCACGATCAATCTCGGCTTTCCAGATATCTGTTTTACCATATCCACCTGCACGTCCACTTGAAAAATATAATGTTCTGCCATCAGCCGATAAAGAAGGATTACTATCCCAAGAGGTAGAATTAACTGTGAACATATTTTGAGGTTTTGTCCATTTTTCATTTTTCAGGAACATAATATACAAATCACAACTTCCCACTCCTCCCGGACGATTGCAAGCTGTAATTACAACAGTTTTACCATCTGCGGAGATACATTGAGCACCCTCATTTAATGGAGTATTTACATCGCCTGGCATTGGTATCGCTTTGTCAAATTCGCCAGTCTCTGGATTCCGAAAAGCAACAAATAGATCTTCGTGCATGCTTTCGGGGTTTCGTGAGGGGTTATTAGGATTAATTGGAATTTGTCGTGTAAAGACCAAAATATTTTCGTCTGCGGATAAAGACGGCCAATACTCATCATACTCGGTATTAACACCGTTGCCTACGCTAATTGGTTCAAAATCTACCGGATTATTGTATGCACTGTCAGCAAAGTAAATATATCGTCTTAACCTTTCTGTATCGTATCTTTTGTATTTTTGAGGATCGGCATTTTTATAAAAATAATCAAT
>JAQVOR010000038.1 GCA_028702535.1 Bacteroidales bacterium | reverse complement strand
GTGAAAACAGAGTTCAAGCTTTGGAACTAAAAAAAGTAAAGTAACAATTTGTGATTTTTTGTGAGTTCTGTTGTAAAGATTTTTGCTTTGAATATATGATTATTGCAATTAATATCTAAACAAAAACAATGCAATTTAAACAAATAAAATGTTAAAATGAAAAACATAAGTCGTATTTTTTTAAGTCTGGTAATATTATCATTAGCAATATTAAGCAGTTGTAAAAAAGATGAAACAATAATGCCTGATCAAAATGTAAAAATGTTAAAAGTTGAACTTAGTGCTGCTAATACTTTTGCAATTCTGGCAGGTTCATCAATTACAAATACAGGTGGAACAGAAATTACAGGTGATATGGGTTTAAGTCCAGGAACATCGGTAGGCGGTTTCCCTCCAGGAGTTTTAAATGGCACTCTTAGGATAAATGATGAACTCGTAAATCAGGCTAAATTAGATTTAACTACTGCGTATAATGATGCTGCAGGTCGTACTTCAACAGACATGGTTCTGATTGCAGGAAATATCGGTGGACTAACTTTAGTACCAGGGCTTTATAAATCTACTTCTTCGCTCGAAATATCTTCTGGCGATCTTACATTTGATGCTAAGGGAAATTCTGATGCTGTTTTTATTATTCAAATTGCATCATCATTAACAACAACGTCAGGAAGAAAAGTTATTTTATCTGGTGGAGCTTTAGCTTCAAACATATATTGGCAGGTCTCAAGTTCGGCAAGTTTTGGAACAACAACCCAATTTAAAGGAACAGTTATGGCTTTGGAATCTATTACTTTTGATACTGGTGCAACATTAGACGGAAAAGCACTTGCAAGAAATGGTAATGTAACAATGGAAAGCAATACGATAAAATAGTCGATACTGAAATAGCACAAATAATAAACTCAGAAAAAACTGGACAGGTTAAGGCTATTTTATTTTAATTACCAAAACATCAAACAGTTATGGTCATATTTACTGACATTATGTTAGCCAAGAAATGAGATTAAAACTAATTTTTAGTTTGACAAACCCTTAATCTTCAGTATTTTTCATCAATCTGAACTTTGCAAATTATACCTAATTCAGGTTATAAATTTGCAATATCAGTATTGCTTTGTATTTTTGCACCCGAACATTATGAATGCTTTACAGTTAGTAAATAAAATTAAATAGATATGGCAAACAATTTATTAAAAGGAAAAAAAGGCTTAATATTTGGAGCATTAGACGAGCACTCAATAGCATGGAAAATTGCTGAAAAAGCACATGCGGAAGGTGCTGAGTTTGTACTATCCAACTCTCCTATTGCACTAAGAATGAAAGACATATATCAATTGGCAAAAAAAACAAACTCTCAAGTTATTGCAGCTGACATTACAGAAGTCTCGGAACTTGAAGACCTGTTTGAGGAAACAATGCAGATATTAGGAGGTAAAATAGACTTTATCCTTCATTCGGTTGGGATGTCTCCAAACGTTCGTAAAAACATCCCTTACCACGAATTAAATTACGATTATTTAGAAAAAACTCTTGATGTTTCTGCAATATCGCTTCATAAAGTGTTGGCAGTTGCTCAACGTCTTGATGCAATAAATGATTGGGGATCAGTGGTTACCTTATCATATATTGCAGCACAAAGAACGTTCTCAAGCTACAGCGATATGGCTCATGCTAAAGCTATGTTAGAATCTATTGTTCGTCAATTTGGATATCATTACGGTGTAAATAAAAAAATTAGAATAAATTCGATATCACAATCTCCTACAAGAACAACTGCTGGTGCAGGCGTATCAGGATTTAATGCGTTTTTTCATTATGCAGACGATATGTCTCCTTTAGGAAATGCTACATCCGATTCTTGTGCTGATGTTTGCGTAACTATGTTTTCGGATTATACTAAGATGATTACAATGCAAAATATTTATAATGATGGTGGATTCTCATCAATGGGTATTAGCAATAAACTAATCGAAAAATTTATTGATTGCGGTTGCAACGAATAGCTTTAGACCAATTTAATGCAAAATACCGTATTGGCTATTTTATCATTTCAACAAACTTAACACAAAACAACTGAGCTAGCAAGTTCAGTTGTTTTGCGTTTATTTTGGTATTACAGCACAATTCAAATTCAGAACAACTGCTTTTTCGTAATTGTTACTGTCGCAATTTTACAAATTAATTTTAATAGGACTTTTAGACGGAGTTAAACAGATTTCTCCCACTGCTCGAAATGACGTGTTTATGTAGGAAGGACAAAGTCGGCGACAAATTGTATATGTTCCTTTATTTTGTGCCTCGCATGTCGCCGACTTATGACCACCAAAGATAAGTCATTTCGAGCAGTGGGAGAAATCTGTTGTTTTCAATTCGCAATTTTATTTTACTAACAACTATAGATAACTGCCTTAATTATAGAGATTGGGTCAGTTGCACTCAAATTAATAAATAATTTTTTTGATTTGAGTACGAACCATAAGTAATAATAGACCTACTATAATCACTACAAAACCAGCTCCAGGCATAATAATATTTGTTATAATAGTATTAAACTTTTCGTAACCTAATAACATTAAATTGGAGCTATAAAAATCTCTAAAAATAAAAAGCGGTATCAATGCAACAGCAAAACTAACAACGAAAAACAAGACAAGCATTATGTTGTATGGTAACGAAATATTATTGATGGTATAACCTAACATACTCAGTTTTCTGATATTCTGATTGTTACGATAAAGCAAGAGTTGTACAGAAATAAACATTAGAGCGAAAGCTAAACTTATTATTATCAAACCAATAATCAGCACAATAGTAGTAGTGATTTTTAAAAAAGCAAGAGCTTTACTATTACTCAACTGATTTTTATTTACGTCATACTTATGCTCATCAAAATACTTAAACAAATCAGGACTTGATGGGTCATTTGCAATTACGATTAATCTTCCAGGCTTTGGGTCGATGTCGGTTCCAAAATTTTTATTCCCCCATTTAATAAAATCTTCGGGTACTAAAATGGTATTAATTCGGTCGGAGAATCCAATAATTCGAGTTTCAAACTTTTGCTTTTTACCTTGCCCCTGTATCATTATTGTAAATTTCACCAACCCCACTCCTTCTTCGGAGACTTGAGGCAAGTTTTGACTTTGAGCAAAACCAAAATTATAGAGATTCAAATATGTTTTAGGTAAAATAGCTGGAATAAAATCAGAGTTTTCTTCCCACTTCCAATTTGCATAATTAACATCTATGTATTTATCAGGAACCGCTTCTAAAAACAAATCAGTATAAAATCCTGAAAGTGGACCATCATTGTCACTAAAAGCACTTATCATAAATGAGCAATTAGAGAACTCGGCAACATCTTTAATATAGACCTCATTACGCAAGTTTTCGATTTCAGCTTTAGTAAAAAGTGGTTTTGAAACAGTATCAGATTTAAGTTGATTATATGTGTCGGTTAGTTTAATTTGTTTATTAATGATAATATATTCATCTTTCCAAAAGCTTTCCTTATCCTCAAATACAGGTCTAACATCAAGATAAAACGATAAAGCTCCCATTAAAATACAAAGTCCCAGCATAATACCAAAAAAAGTTCCTGCCATTTGGGTGGGTTTGATGTTATTTTTAAGTACTTTCCAAATCATTATACTCTGTATTTAATAAGTTCATCGTTAAAATCTGAGCTTAAAGATGTTAATAATATTCCGGCATTTTGTTTATTAGCTTCGGACTTAATCAAATTTAGAGCTATTTCTGTATTCCCAACATCCAGATGAGAAAAAGCCTCATCAAGCAAAATAAATTCAAAAGGCTGACACAATGCTCTGATTATTGAAACCCGTTGCTTTTGTCCGAAAGACATTTTTGCAGCTTTCCGATTCTCAAAACCCTCAAGCCCTAAAAGCTTAATCATTTGAGAAATTTCTGTTTCTGTTTTAAAATTAAAAATGCGATTTTTTATTCTGATATTCTCTATCATGCTCAATTCGTCAAATAAAGCTAGACCTTGTGGGACAATGCTTAATTTATTGCGTCTTAGGACACTAATATCATCATACTTCATTTGCGAAACATTCGTCCCATCGATAAAAACATCACCAGAATAGTCTTTGCGATTCCCAAAAATAATATTTACCAGAGTGGTTTTACCTTTACCAGAATCTGCATATATTAAAATCATCTCTGCCGCATTAAAACAAATATCCCTGTTCCATACCTCCGACTGTTTAATATCTTTTTCAGGTATTGGAACAGGAATTATGTCGGAAAATCTTATTTCCATAAATATTGTTTAATTATAGTCCTACTTTTACTTATTTGATATTGATTTATGTATAAATGCTTTCGCTTATCTTTCATCATCTTACTTTGTTTTATAAGATTTGACTAAATTTAATAATTTAAGCAACTCTTTTAAGTTTATTAATATTATCTGGAGTATGTCGTTGGCTCCATAGAATGTATTGTGCCCCTTTGTTGTCAAGTGCTGACAGGTATTCGTCACTAACTTCTCTATCAATATCATTAATAATAGCTAATGCAATAATTTCTTTTTGTGTTTGTTGCTCTCGTACGTTTTTTATGTCGTCCCAAGTGAACAAGAAATGGGGTAGATTCATTTTGTTTACAGAATTAAATGATTTAATCACAATTTCAGCACTTTTATAAGCAATTTGAAAATCAAAAGTAAATTCAAGTCCTGTGCTACCTTTAGAAATAAAGTAAGGAGTATAAATTATTTCCTGATCTTCTAAAAAGGCTTTTACATCTTCCCTAAAAATTGAAGCTACGGTATGTCTTGCCAAATAATACATGTCGGCAGTTTCAGAAATAGCAGAAATTAGATTCAACTTTTTCTGCGGAAAATCCCTTTCGGTTGCTTCGGTAATCAGTTCTGCATTGTTCGTTCGCACACCATAATTGATGAGAATACGGTCGAGTATTTCTTTTCTTTTGGGTGAACGAGTAATTTCAAGTCCACTCAATTCCAAATCTCGGAGTGTATTACCATCATCAGAAAGAATGATATTATTGCCTTCTTTTTTTGCATAAATTTCTATTGTATCGTTAAACAATCCAACAAATGGAGTGCTTATTTCTACCCAACCCGAAGAATTACTATCCGTAACTAAAGTTTTTTCCTTTAGAAAAGCATAGTAATCCTCCATTAATGTATTTATCCAATTCATAATATTCTCATTTGTTGGTTTAAGGTAATGGTAGTTTTAAGATTGATTTTCTGAAAGAATGCAATTAAGGTTCGTATGTAATCTTCCCTAACGTTTAGTCTCTTCACTGGAAAGTCATCTAATTCCAAAGGTATTGCCCAAACTAAAGGTTTGTATCCGTCAACTACATAATGAATATGACCAACATAATCATCTAACCACTGTCCAGCAAATGGTCTAAAAACTTCAGGTACTGTTGATGTAATATCAACGGGGTTAAAATGTCGTCCATTATAATCTATCCGTAACAAACCGTTTTGAGTACTATTGTCTTGATGATGAAGACTAATTTTTAAGGACTTTTTTTCACTTTCTTTAATATCAACCAATAAATTCTGGTCTAAATCCTCAGGTGCAGAAAGTATCAACTTAAAACTCATAGGATATTGAATATTCAGCAAAAAAGTGTTGACGATTTCACCATTCTGTACTATATATTTGTCAAGTCCTATCAAATATTCAGCTAATTGCTCAGTCATTCATCATACTTTAAATTCGCCTTTACAAAAAAAACCTACACACTTACAGTTGGGCGTATCGTTTTTGGGATAAGACGTATCCTACCGTTATCTTACAAGAAAACTACTTATCTTCTTTAGTCATGTCAACTTCAAGTTCTTTTAACAAAGCTTCCCATTCTTCATCAGTCATTTCAGGATAATCATCACCATAATCTTCGTCCCACTCATCGTCCCATTCAACATCTTTTTGGTTCATCATGCCAAACAAATTCATGCCTTCGTTTATTGGATCTGCAAATAATGTCATTAATTTTTCAGCATTATCCATCAGCTTTTTCTTATCAATATTTTGAATAGACTCATTAAATTTCATTGTAGAAACGAAAGTAACTTCATCTTTTTGTATATCGAGATGTATATGACCATAATTTCCTGCTAATTTTATTCCTGTAAGCTCTTCAAAATCTTTGATAGCATCGATTTCTAAATCAATTTTATCGATAACATTTGACGAAACCCATAAGTTAAAGGCTTTACAATTTTTGTCAAACTTTTTAAAGTCTTTATCAGTCATTATTGATTCCTTTTTATCGAGGTTCATATATTTTTGAAGTAGGTCGAAACATCCTTCCCCATTTTCGGCAGCTACAAACATAAAGATATCATCATTCCATCCAAAAGCCATCCCCTCTTCAGGTTCCATATATTTAATGTCATCTTTAGTTGACATAAGTGCAGACACTGGCACGTTAAACTCCTCTGCAATCAGGTCTATGTTTTGTTCTAATTGCTTACGGTTAATGGGAATGATAAGCCCAAACGCCATTTCTTTGTTTTCGACAGTTGCAAACGCATACATTTTTTTTGTAAGCATAACTCCAGACGCATCAGGATCTTTCAGCATTTTCTCGATTAATTCAGCCGCTTTTTTACTCTCTTTTTCAACTTCTTTCATTGCATCTTTATACTCTTCGTTATCTTTAACGAATTCAGCATCAGCAAATTTACTAAATTCACTACCATCAATAACCATCACAGCAAAAGCATCTTTTGGGATGTGATTTGCAGTATTATCGGAACAAGACGAAAAAAACATTGCAATAAGTACAATTAAAACAATAGTTGTTGTCAATTTTAAATTTCTCATGATTTTAATTATTAAGTTTAACATAAAATTATATAAAAAAATGACGGGGCAAAGCCCCATCAAAATAGCATTTTAGTATGCAAATAAAGGAAATGGTTTCATCATTTCATTAACTTCTTTACGAACCTGATTTATCACATCTTCGTTTTCAACATCAGAAATAACTCTGTCAATTAGTTTAACGATTGGTGCCATCTGTTCTTCTTTAAGACCACGAGTTGTAATAGCAGCAGTTCCTACACGTAAACCCGAAGTTTGAAATGGAGAGCGATGATCGAAAGGCACCATATTTTTATTAATTGTGATATCAGCCTTTACAAGAGTATTTTCGACAATTTTACCAGTTATTTCGGGATATTTAGTTCTCAAATCTATTAACATTGAGTGATTATCGGTACCGTCGCTAACGATTTTATAACCCATGTCCATAAATGCTTTTGCCATTGCAGCAGCATTCTTTTTAACTTGAGTTTGATATTCTTTAAATTCTGGACTTAGAGCTTCGCCAAACGCAACAGCTTTAGCAGCAATAACATGCTCTAAAGGTCCACCTTGAGTACCAGGAAATACAGCTGAATTAATAACAGCAGACATTTTTTTAATCACTCCTTTTGGAGTTTTTTCTCCCCAAGGATTGTCAAAATCTTTTCCAATGAGGATTATACCACCTCTTGGTCCACGTAAAGTTTTATGGGTTGTTGAGGTTACAATATGTGCATGTTCGACAGGGTTATCTAATAATCCAGCAGCGATTAGACCAGCAGGATGAGCCATATCTATCATTAATAGTGCACCAATTTTATCTGCTATTTGACGCATACGTTTATAATCCCACTCACGACTATAAGCAGATGCTCCACCTACAATTAATTTTGGTTTATGCTCAAGAGCCATAGCTTCCATTGCATCATAATCTATAAGTCCAGTTTCTTCCGAAACTTTGTAAGATATAGCATTATACAAAATCCCCGAAAGATTTACAGGCGACCCATGAGACAGGTGTCCTCCATGTGCAAGATCAAGCCCCATAAAAACATCGCCAGGATTAAGACAAGCAAGAAAAACTGCCGCATTTGCCTGTGCACCCGAATGAGGTTGAACATTAGCATATTCAGCATTAAATAATTCCTTAATCCTATCTATAGCAAGTTGCTCTGTCATATCAACAAACTGACACCCACCATAATATCTTTTGCCAGGATATCCCTCAGCATATTTATTGGTCATTACAGAACCCATTGCTTCTAACACTTGAGTACTAACAAAATTCTCAGATGCGATAAGCTCAATACCATGCATCTGACGTTCTTTTTCCATTTGAATAATTTCAAATACTTTTTCGTCGCGTTTCATATTCGTATTTTTTTGTAAAAATACAATTTTTCTACGAAAAAGCGAAAAAATCACAAGCATTTTTATTTATGTTGGATATTTATTGAGAATTAGCTCAAAAGGGGTTGTGTTATTTTTTATGATTCTTAATTAATAATCAGTGTTTGTATATAATCTCCGATAGCTGTATTTCGACAATCCATATTCTCACTTTATTTGTGCATAACTCGAACATTCGACAGATTTTAGATATTATTGCTAATCGCAATATTGATTTTTATTGATTTTTTTATTTAAGCTTAACATTTTAATTTTGCACTATGAATTAACAGTTCGCTCGGATTTGCAATTAAAAGCTCGCTTGGATTTATTTGCAATCCGAGTGCTGTACTTTTTAATCCAAGTGAGCGATTAAACATTAAATTTATCTGAGTTCGATAAAAAAAAAGTTGTAGGAAAGAGTATCTGAAGTTCTTAGTCAGTGAGGACGACATATTCTTTTTTTTGACATTTATCATTCTTTTTATATTTTTATTGGACACTAATGATTCTTAATCATATTTTTTTTACTTTAGCTTAATAATTAATGTGTTGCATAATGAATGATAAAATAAAAAAATTGTTAGAAGATTTATTGCCTGAATCCTATTTTAAACTAATGGATACAGATGATTATGAATCTCATTTGCATTTGATAAGTGAAGTACAAAACGAAAAATCTGACGATAAAGTTTATCAGCTGCAAGGCGATATTGAAGATTTTTATATTTTTAAATATAACATTCCTCAAATTCGCTCAGTTTTATTAAAAGCTGCTACAGGAAAATCTGGGCGTGTAAACTTTTTTAGAGTTTTTGTAAACTCGGACGCAGATTTTGTTTTAGTAGCTTTTTATAGAGATCTTAAAAACTCGCCAAGAAGGAATGAGTTTGCCATTGAAACACGAGAAATATTAAGAAAACGTTTTGTTGATGAAGATGATAAAATCATTAAAAGTGTTTTTACAACATTGTCCGAATCTACAAAACAAATTGTAATACAGTGTGTAAACATTTCGTTTAATACTTTATTAAATAATATTTTAGAGACATTAGATAAACAAAAGTTAGTTTATAATTTTGCCTCAATTCAACAAATAAAAAAGCCTTTTAAAAAAGCAGATGTATATTATCGGGTTGAGATTGATTTTAGTAAAAAACTTACAGCTTCACAGTTTGAGTGTCTTTCACAAGATTTTGAGAGGTATATACAAACCATTATTAAACCGCTTAGCATTTTTGATATGGTTGGACCAGCAATGGTTGGACCTTCGAGTTCGCATACGGCTGGTGCTAATCGAATAGGTCAAATTGCACGAAATATTATTATGGCGGTTTTACAAAGAGGCGAGAGTATTAAGTGGGTAAAAGTTAATTTATTAAGTTCGTTTAGAGATACTGGTGTTGGACATAAAACACCATCTGCCATAGGAGGTGGATTAGGAGGATACGACACAGACCATCCTGAAATGATAAATCATGGCGAACCTGAATATCTTAAACAAAATGGAATTATGTTTGGCGAACAAAACGCAGTTTTTAAAGGATATTTTAAAGGAACACCAAGAGATGATTTAAAGTATCTTGCTCAAAGAAATAATAATATTGCCGAAATCTATTTTGAAACTGATATATCAAATTATTATATTACTGGATTTTCTATCGGGGCCGGTAATGTTGAAATTAGATATTTTAATAAGGAATTGACTAACCCAATTACTGGAAAAATTGATTTTTGGCTAAAAGCTAAGGATATTGTAAGTCAAAAACAGGAGGATTGTCCAAAAATAAAGAAAATATTTGAGAGTGCAGGTAATTCAACAATCCCCTCTTTACCATTTAATTCTTTTGAAGAGCTTGATGTATTTCTTGATGAAACTGGCAAAAGCTTGATAGAAGTGATTTGCGAGACTGAATATTCTTTGCAAAAAACGCAAAAAGAAGAAATCTATCAAAAAATGCAAGCACACTGGCAAATAATGAAAGAATCTGTATATGCTGGAGTTGCAACATCTGAAAAATCCCTACTTAAATTAAGTGGTGGCGATGCGAAAAAGATAAATGAATATCAGCAGAAAAATTCTTTGTTTTCAAATATTTATGGTAAAGCGGCTTCGTATTCAACAGCGGTAAATGAGATAAATGCTAAAAGTGGGGTTATTATTGCATGTCCAACTGCTGGTAGTTGTGGAATATTACCTGGTGTACTTACGGCATGGTATGAACAAAACCCAGAGCAAGAAGATAAAATATTGGAATCTTTGATGATTTCAGGATTTTTTGGAATGATACTTTTTACTGATGTTTCAACTGCTGGAGCCGATTATGGATGTCAGGCAGAAATTGGAGCAGCAGCGGCTATGGCAGCATCGGCACTTACTTATCTCGAAGGCGGAACACATAACCAAATGATTGAAGCGTTTGTACTTGCCCTAAAAAATTCACTGGGGCTAATATGCGATCCTGTTGCCGGATTGGTTGAAGTACCTTGCGTAAAAAGAAACGGGATTTATTCATCCTTGGCAATTACCGCTGCTTTAATGGCTTTGAGTGGAGTAAAATCTTTTATATCGCCTGATGAAATCGTTTTAACAATGCGTGAAGTCGGCGAAAGACTGCATATCGATTATAAAGAAACTGGACGTGCAGGATTAGCAAAAACTCGCGACGGAAAAGAAGTTGAAAAAGATTTTGAACACGAAGTTAATAGGTTTTTTGGATAAAACAAAACGAGTTTTGAGTTAGCCTTAAATTTGTTGTCGGATAAAATGTTTTAGTATTATCTAAAATTTGCAGTAGAATTTTGACGTTTTTCGAGACGCAAAACTTAGCTAATAGTTTGCTTCGCATTGCGATGCATCGGGCTTACCGAAGTGTCAAACGTAGCGAATAAATTCAAAACTATTTATATTTAGGATTATACTGAGATGAATTAAGAATTTTCTGATAATCATTTTCTTCCATTAATTCAATAAGCGTAATATTGTTATTTTTAATATAGTTTCGCACTATCTGTAATCCGACCCAATTTGCAATCCTTGGAGGGCTGTCTGGCCCAAACTGATAAGTATTAGGTGCATTCTCAACAAATTTACGAATAGTAAAATAATCCGTGTCAAAAAGCAATTTGTTTTCAATTATATTTGTCCATATATCTCTTTCAAACTTACAACAATAAGCCAACTGTTCTTCGGTATATTTTAATTTTCGTGCTTGATTAAAATCAGGAAACATAGCATCCAAAAAATACAATATTTTTCCATTATAAACCATATAACTCAATAAATTATCAGACTCTGATTTATATAAATATCTATCTTGTGCCCAAGCAGTAAACACATCAATAGGAATTTGCTCAGGTACCATTTCATCTTTTGCATATTGTGGTATTCCCAGCATATCATAAAGCTGACATTCCTTACCAAGATATTTATCAAGACCAATAGCAATAAACCCGTCAATTAGCACAACCGAATGATTAAAACCTGCAATAAAAGAGACAATTCGGGGGATATTTTCATCAGGATAATAAAATAAAAGATGCTTAAAGCCTTGTGTTAATTCAATGTCTAATTTACTGCAATCAGAGTATGTTCTATTAACTTCCCTATGTGCCTCAACAACAGAGTAATCATTAAGAAAAGTACTAAGATATGTTAAATATGATGAGTTTTCTATTCCGCCGATACTTATTATTTCTTTATTATATATTTCAAAAAAAACGCCATATTTTTCCTGCAAACTTTCTATTGCTTTCCACGAATTATTTGCATCTATCAAATCTAAATCAAATCTTTCAATCTCCAAATTTAGCTCAATATCAGAAACATCAACATTAAGGGGGTTTCGATTTTTCACAAAGTACCTGACAACAAAAAATATTAGCACGGCTAAAACAATTATTGTTGATATGTATATTAAATTTTTCTTCATTTTGACAAATTAAAGAATATATTTTGTATTTTTGCAATATATTAATTTAAAAACCATAAAGATATGAAAAAAATTATTGTATGTGTATTTACACTGATTTTAGTGGGTAATGTTTTTGCACAAAAAATTTCGGGCGGTCTATTTATCGGTCCAACTATGTCGTGGATGAGTACTGACAGTAAACCAATTACTACTGAAGGTTTAAAGTTTGGGTATAATTTTGGTGCACTCTTAGATTTTAACATTGTCGACAACTTTGCCATTTCAACAGGCATTCAGTTTAACAAATTAGGTGGTAATATAAACTTTATACATGGTGCAGACTCTATAATTTCTGATGAAGATATAGTATATAACGATTTTACTGCTGGGAGTAGTATAAATTACAACCTAAATTACCTAGCAATTCCAGTTGGTTTTAAAGGAAAAACTAATGAAATTGGGTATTTAACTTATTTTTTAAAAGCAGGGGTTACTCCTTTAATTAATATAAAGACCTTAGCTACATTTGGTTCTGAAGAAAACATTTTATTAAGCGACGAAATCAGTCTATTTAATGTTGGATGGCATATTGGTGGTGGTGCAGAATACTCTCTTTCTGGTAATACAAGAATTTTATTCGAAATAATTTATACTGGTGGATTATTAGATGTTGACAACACAGAAGTTTTTACAACAGTTGATATGGATAAAAAAACAAATCCAAAAATCATTTTAAACGACATCCATCTTAAAGTAGGGATTTTATTCTAAACATATAAACTCAAAATATTATACTCGGGCAAATAGCCCGAGTTTTTTTTAATTTGACAATAACATGAAAATAGCTCTCTCGCAATTAAACTTCCATATCGGAAATCTAAATTATAATTCAGAGAAAATTATAAACGCTATAAATAAAGCAAAAACAGAAAATGTTGATTTAATAATTTTTTCAGAGCTTTCGGTGTGTGGATACTGTCCTTTAGACATGTTAGAGCATCGAAACTTTATTAAAGATTGTAACGATGCAATAAATAAAATTGTTATTCACACCACAGGAATTGCTGTAATAATAGGCTCCCCAACTATAAACCCACATCAAAAAGGAAAAAAGCTTTATAATTCTGCCATTTTTATAAAAAATCAAGCAATAATAAAGACCGTTAACAAAACATTGCTCCCGACTTATGACGTTTTTGACGAAACTCGATATTTTGAGCCAAATGATGTGTTCGAAATAATAGAATATAAAAACAAAAAAATCGCATTAACTATTTGCGCAGATCTTTGGGACGAACAAAGAACTAATGGAAACTTTACAAAAGATATACTGTTTGAAAACAATCCTTTAAAATATTTATCAAAATGTAAACCAGACTTCATAGTTAATATTGCTGCAACGCCATATTCGTTTAGACATGCAAAAATACATGAGGACATACTTATCAATAATGCGAAAAAATATTCTACACCTATAATTTATGTCAACCAAATTGGTGCCAATACCGACTTAATATACGATGGTGGTAGTTTAGTTATTAATAATAAAGGACAAAAAGTAATTGAGGCAAATTATTTTGAGGAAGATTTTACCAGTATAAATCTTGACGATATTAATCAATTGCAAGAAATCCAAGTAATAAAGCAAAATAAATATGCCGACATCTATAAAGCTTTAGTATTAGGTGTTAGCGATTACTGCGAGAAATCTGGATTTAAAAAGGCCGTTATAGGATTGTCGGGAGGCATCGACTCGGCATTAACGCTTGCAATAGCTGTAGGAGCATTAGGAGCAGAAAATGTGGACGCAATCCTTATGCCTTCAATATATTCGAGTGAACATTCTGTAATTGATGCAATTGACATGGCAGAACGCTGCAAGATTAAGTACCATATTATAAACATTGAAGAACTTCGCCTGAGTTTTGACAATAGCATGTCAGGGGTTTTTGAAGGAACAAAACAAGATGTTACCGAAGAAAATATACAAGCAAGAATTAGAGGAAGCGTCTTAATGGCATATTCAAATAAGTTTGGACATATTCTTCTTAACCCATCAAACAAAAGCGAGATAGCTATTGGATACTCAACAATGTACGGCGATATGAATGGAGCGATATCTGTTCTTGGTGATATTTACAAAACAGAAGTCTATGAACTGGCAAATTATATAAATCAAAACATCAAAAATATAATCCCACAAAATACAATCACAAAAGCCCCATCAGCCGAATTACGGCCTAACCAACAAGATAATGACAATTTGCCCGATTATGAACTTTTGGATCGCATACTTTTCGAATATATAGAAAATCAATTATCAGCAAACGAGATAGAAAAGCTCGTTAATAACAGAAAAACTATTAATTCTGTAATAAAGCTCGTTAACAATAGTGAATTTAAGCGTTTTCAGTCGCCTCCAATAATACGTATCTCATCAAAAGCTTTCGGAACTGGAAGAAAAATGCCAATTGTCGCAAAATTTTAAATCGCTTTTATGGAATATCCTTTTTTTTGTATCTTTAGCAATTAATTTTTAAAAAATAAATTATGAGAAAATCAATATTGTTTATTTTAGCAAGTAGCATTTTATTATTCGTCAGTTCGTGTAGTAGTTCAAAAGCCGATGTAAAAAAAATGCTAAAAATGTATGAGGAATATACCGAAGTCGCCATAAAAGCATCGAGCGACAAAATTCTTGATGAAAAAGAAATCGAAGAGTTAAACAAAATAAATGACAAGATTGAAAAGTTTGGTAAGGAAATGGACAATAAATATGAGGCTGACGAAGATGCAACAAAAGAATTTGAAAGCTATTTGTCTGAAGATAAAAACGAAAAAATTGTTAAAAAATATACTAAAGCTCTAATGGTTTTATGGAGTTGCGAAGGAGCCGAAAATCTTAAATAATTAATATTTTATAAAAAAAATGTTTTTTTAATTAGTTTTAGTTTGAACTTATAAAAAAAATGCTTTAATTTACACTTTAAATAATTTTATAAACTTAAATTGTATCAATTATGAAAAAAATCGCTATTTTATTAAGCTTAGCTGCTTTTATTTTTACTTTAGCATCATGTGGCGGACCAGAAGCTGACGCAAAAAAAATGGTTAAAAAAATCGAAAAGTACACTCAAGTAGCAAAAAAAGCTGCAGAAGACAAAAAACTTGACGATAGTGAAGTTGCAGAACTAAAGAAAATTGGTGAAGAACTTGACGCTTTTGAAAAAGAGATGGACACAAAGTACAAAGACGACAAAGCTGGAACAGAAGCCATGGAAAAATACATGGAAGACAACAAAGTTGAACTCGAAAAAACTTACGAGGAGTTCTTTACTGCTATGATGGCTCTTTACGAATGTGAAGGTTCAGACAAATTAGAATAGTAAAAATAACTTGCGAAATAAAAAAAGACTGTTTGAAAAAACGGTCTTTTTTTTTAACATGAACTATAAATACTAATATCATAGTTTAATAATCTAATCAAAAATACTTATGGCAAAAATATTTCTTTTTTTTCTAATAATCGCATTTGGGCTATTTTCATGTAAAAGCAATAAAACTGATGAAATCAATGAAAGTAAAAAAGAAACAATTGATACAAATATCGCAGACGCAAAAAAAATGATTGACAAAATCCAACAATATACTAAAGTAGTAACACAAGCAACAGAAGATAAAAAACTCAATGACATTGAAATCAAACAAATAGAAAAGCTAAGCCAAGAATTTGACGCTTTAGAAAAAGAAATAAATGAAAAATACAGCGACGATATTGAGGGTAAAGCGATTATGGAGAAATACATGGAAGACAACAAAGCTGAACTCGAAAAAATTTACGAGGAGTTCTTTATTGCTATGATGATGCTTTACGAATGCGAAGGAGCTGAAAAATTAGAATAGTAAAAAACTTCCCAAATAATACCAATTTGATATAACCTCGTATACGTTTTTATTGTGAGGCGAGACTAAGATTTTTTCTGATATCCATATACAAAATAGGTGTAATCTCCATTTTTGATTTGATTAAACGTTGGAGAATCGACAGTTCCGGCAAAATTCAATGCTGTTTTGTGTAAAATTTTGGGAGTAAGTTTTTTTACAAGAGCCTCACGTCTTGGAGTATCAAGAATTAGAGATTCAACTACATTCTCGTTAATAATCTGTTGGTCAATTTGTTCAAAATTAAATTTGTTAAGTATTTTATGATATTCGTCCATTTCATTAGGATATCTAAAGTCAGTTATCATAAAATATCCTCCTGGACGTAATATACGATATACTTCAGCAATAAACTTCTCCATTTGTGGGTAACGATGAGATGACTCAACATTAAAAACAATATCAAAACTATCGTTTTCAAGATTTAATTCTTGTGCATTACCATATTCAAATCTCAATCGAGATGAGGTATAGTATAAGTTCGCAAATTTGGCTGCTCTTTTATCTAGGTCAATTCCTAATGCAGATTTTGGTTTAAATATTTTGTTTATATACGACAAACCACCACCACGTCCACAACCCACCTCCAAAATATCTTTATCAGCAATATCTACATTTTTAGTTAGCCTATGATACAACTGCACAGAATAACGATCTGGTTCATCCTGTTCATCTAATTTTATGATTTCATTTTTATCGTGATAACCATAGTTCATAAAAATTACTTCTGCGTTTTTGTCTGCTTTATTAACGTACCAGTACCATCCTCTAAATAACAAATCTCTAAAAGCCATATTATATAAATTAAGTTGCCAAAGATAGATTAAGTTTTAAAGAAAATTGTTAAAAAACTTACAATAAATTAAAAAAAATATTAATTTTGAACTTAAATAAGTTAAATGAAAAACCTCAAAAGAAATTTATTTAGAAACTGGCTAGTATGGGGATTAGTAATATGCTTTTGTTTTTTTATTTTTCAGTTTTTCGTTTATATAGCGGAGAAACAAAATACTGAAACCACAATAAACAGCTTTACCGATGCTCTATGGTACGGGATAGTTACTCTCGCAGCAGTCGGATATGGCGACATGGTTCCAGTTACAGTTGCTGGAAAAATAATGGGAAGTGTTTTAGTACTCAGTAGTATTGCTTTAATGGGTACATTAATAAGTCAGTTTACAAACAAAATCAGACAAGTTATGGATAATAAGAAATTAGGATATATGGGAACTAAGATGAAAGATCATTGCGTAATAATCGGTTGGGATAATTTTGCAATGAATGTTGCAAAATGGATTTTAGAGAGCGGTAAAAAAGTAGCGATTGTAACAGATAACAAAAACGATATCGATTTGATTTACAACAAATTTGGCGACAAAAATGTGTTCGTACTTTTTTCGGCATATTCAAATACCGAAAGCTACGAGTTATTAAATATTAAGCAATCTTCAAGTGTTTTTATTAACTTTAATGATGATTCGGAAACTTTGGTAAGACTACTAAACACCAAACAAATATATCCTGATCTTAATTATATCGTTTCATTAAATAATGCCGAGCTAAAAGACACATTTAAGGCTGCCGGTGTAACATTCTCGATATCAAATCACGAAGTTACCTCCAAACTTGTGGCAAGTTATAATTTTGAGCCCGATGTTGCCTACTTTACCGAAAATATTATGTCATCAGCAAAAGACGAAAACGACCACGATTTGGTCGAATTCAAAGTTAATCAAAAAAATAAATACATAAATTACAAATACATTGATACTTTCGTAAGCTTAAAAGAGACTTATAACGCTGTTTTAATGGGACTAAGCCGCAAGGAAAAAGGGGACTATACTCTTTTCAAAAATCCAAAATCAAATATGATTATTGAGGAAAACGATTATCTCATTATGTTAGTTGACGGAAATTCAAAAAATCAATTAGAAAAAGATTTTTTTCAAAAAGAAGGTAGAATTTAATGCCAAAATCTTTATAACATTTTCCATTTTTTTACGTTGAGGATAACAAAACATACATTATTATGATTTCTACAGTATTTTGGGTTGGGTTTTCACAGAGTTTGTTTGCAGCTATTTTGGTGTCTGCAAAAAGACAGCCTCAGATGCAAGATAAAATTCTATCGGCATGGCTCTTGCTATTGTCGTTCGAGTTTCTTACATTTGCAATAGATATGTTAATTTGGGAAATACCTTTGCTCTCATCATCATTTCTACTTTTTAATCCTGCATTTTTTCTGTATGTAAAATCGCTTACTGATCCAAAGTTTAAACTCAGAAAAATTCAACTCCTGCATTTACTACCATTTTTTACGTTTGAAATCGGTGCTTATTGGCTAAAACAAAAGTATAGTTTGCATAACTTTTTTGAATTTGACTCCGCCCAATGGTTTCGCTTAGCATTTTCAATAGGCTCAATCATATCATGGATAATTTACAATTATCTAAGTAGTGTAATGGTTTATAAACATAGAAGGAAACTTGAAAACGAGTTCTCTACAATTTCAAAAGACAAATCACTACGTTGGGTTTTATTTATTATCATATTCTATAATATATTTTGTGCACTTTCTTTAATAATAGCCGTATTTGCAATTAGTTTACCACATACTGGCATCACTCAATATATTTACAACTATTCGGCATTGCTTGTATTGATTTACATTTTGGGTTTTTATGGACTGAGGCAAGAAAAAATATTCGTAGAAGAAGAGGAGCCTCTATCCACAAAATCTAAATATCAAAATTCTGCTCTTAGTCAAAAACGAAAAGACCATATTAGCAAAGCAATAATTCAATACATCGAAACTACTCAAGCCTATCTTAATCCAGACCTAAACATGAACTTGCTAAGCAAAAACACAAATATTCCCAAACATCAAATAACCGAAGTCCTTAGTACCGAATTAGGGAAAAATTTCTTTAATTTAATAAATGAATATCGTGTAAACGCAGTCAAAGAATTATTGAAAGATAAAAACATCAGCTTTTCAATTGAAGGTATAGGATATGATTGCGGCTTTAATAGCAAGTCGTCATTTTTTACAGTATTTAAAAAGCTTACAGGAATGACACCATCTGAATATAAAGAGAGTAATTAAATTTATAGTAAAACCTAAATTAGAGTGTGTTCTGATACAATTCTAAACGAAAATTATAATTTTGAATCTTAGGGTAAACGCATACTTTTCCTTTCTCATGCTTTTTGGATTGTTATGCACCAAAAAAATCATGTCAAAAGAGATTCATCGTCATGCGTTTGTCCTGTTTTGAATCTTATAAATGTGGCTAAAGCCACTGAATTTTGTATGTATTTACCAGTCAGATAAATCTGACTGGAATAAATTTTATTGTATGATCTTTTTAAAAATCTCGGATAAATCCGAGCGAGTGGTGTTATTTCAATTTCCACTTTAACTTTCATCAAAAGCTTAATAATTCAGTCCAACTTTTAAAAATACAACCGTTTTACACATATTTAGCATCAAATTTGCAATTAGAACTTGTCAAACAATTTTATATTATGAAAAACTTATTAAAACTTTACACAAAGAACTTACGATTTGCAAACTGCATAGCTTTTTTTGCAATTGGTTTATTTTTAACAAGCTCATTAAATGCACAAACTCTTCACATAAAAATAGAAGGAATTAAAAATTCAAAAGGCGTTATTCAACTTGGATTTTTTAAAAGTGCACAAGACTATAAAAATGACATATCATTTTTTAAGTTTATCGATAAAAAATCTATGAAAAACGGAACAATCTATGTGAGTTATACAGATATAAAACCAGGTACATACGGTATTGCTTTATTAGATGATGAGAATAATAACAAAAAAATGGACTTTTCCTTTTTTATACCTACCGAAGGTTTTGGGTTCTCAGATTATTATGCCACAGGCTTGAGTAAACCGTCTTTTGATAAGTTTAGTTTTTATTTTGGCGGAAAAGATAAGACTGTGGTAATAAAAATAAGATATATCTAATAAGCCTTTACCGATTTTTATTAATAACTGCCTTTTTTAAGAATATCCCAAGCCCTACACCTCTGGAGATTAACATAATTAACAAAGCTAACCACATTCCCTGATTACCCCAATAATGTTTGAAAGTAAAAAGCAAAGGGATATAGATAATTAAAACCGAAACTATCATAATATTCCGCATAGTAGCTGTAGCAGTTGCTCCAACATAAATACCATCATACAAAAAAGCTAAGAAACTTGCAAAAGGCACCAACCATATCCAATATTTAAAAGAATCGGCAAGTGCAATAATTGCTGTATCATCGGTTAATGCCTGAAAGATATATTTTACACTAAAGAAATAAATTAGAGTAAATGCTATTGCAATGTACAATCCAAATAAGACAGATTTTTTAATTGCAAGAACTAAATTATCATGTTGCTTCGCACCAATATATCTACCAGCGAGCGTTCCGCCTGCATAAGAAAATCCGTCAATGACATAAGCAAAGAACCATAAAAATTGTAACATAACCGAATTTAGAGCAAGCGCATTGTCACCCAAACTTGCCGAAACAACATTAAAAATAAAAAAGCTACCAGTTAGTAAAATTGAGCGAATAAAAATATCACCACTTACGGAGAAAAACCTTTTAACTTTATCTAATATTATTACAGATTTCCATTTAAAGAAAGCAGTTATTCTGGAATATTTTGCCATAAAAAAACCAATACTGCAAATAAGTCCGATGTATTGCGAGATAACTGTTCCAAGAGCAACTCCGTCTATTTTCATACCAGCAAACAACACAAGACTGCTACTAATAATTATATTCGACAAGCTAATAATAATTGTTATAATCATCGGAATTTTAGAGTTTTGCATTCCAATAAACCATCCCATAAAAACAAAAACCGAAAGGGTTGCTGGTGCCGCCCATATACGAATAGAGAAATACTCTGCGGCATAAAAAAGTGCTTGTTCAGAACCTTTTAAATTAAGAATAAGCAGATGTTTTATTGGATTTTGCAAGATAATGAGTAAAACGGCAGCAAAAAGTGCAAATATCAGTGCTCTAAGTAGAGAATTAGCGGCTTCTCGAAAATTAGAAGCTCCGTAAGCTTGTGCAGTAAGTCCGGTTGTTCCCATTCGGAGAAAAGCCAATCCTGTGTAAATAAGAGTAAAAACAATTGTCCCAAACCCTACTCCACCAATATATGCAGCCGACCCCATACGACCAACAAGAGCTATATCGACAATCCCCACAAAAGGAACTGTAATATTACTTATTACATTAGGAATGGCCAATTTTAAAATTCTACGATTCATTTTATCGTTTGTTGTTATTTGTTCTTTGCTCGTTGTTTTCACTTCGAATATTCTCTTGTTCTTCTGTTCTCTTGTTCAACACGTTCTGCTTTCAATAAACATAAAATTCGATAAAATCTCACCGATTACCGAATACAAAAATTACTGAATACCAGTTTACTCCTTTCAGTCAGTTCGACAGACTCACTGCATTGCGTGAACTTGTAGCAGAGCTACTCGATTATCAGTTTATCAGTTTTTGCTCAAATCTACTACCTGCTATTCCATACTCATTATTTTGCACTAAACCTTAGTGTGTAACAGTTTTTAGTCCAATAATGGATGCAATTAAAGTAAAAATAAAAAACAAACGCCAAAAAGTTGCAGGTTCTTTGAATATGAATATTCCGACTAAAACCGTTCCAACAGCACCAATTCCTGTCCACACGGCATACGCAGTTCCGATAGGTAAAGTTTGAGTTGCTTTAATTAAAAGTACCATACTTATGCTAAGTGCTATTAAAAAAGCCACATACCATAAGTACATTTCGTTTCCTGTAGTTTCTTTTGCTTTTCCTAAACAGAAAGCAAATGCAACTTCAAATAATCCTGCTATAATTACTATAAACCAGTGCATTTTTTTCTGCAAAGATGCAAAATGAAATTGAAAGAAGATTATACAAATGACAAAAAAATAGCACTCAATTTCGGTCCTCCTGAGTATCAAGGTTTTCGATGTATAGTAAATCAAATATTATAGGTATTGTCAAAACTTTATTTTCTTAAATGCGATAATTTGATAAAACGTATCAAAACGACTGTAAAACGGAACTTATTTAGCTCATGAGCGAGATTAATCTGAGTCTGATAAAACGCAAAATTTCGCATTTTAGCTACGCTGAGTAGGCAAACTCGGTTCTTGCAAAAACTAAATAACGAACTCCTCGTCTTCACAAAACACAAGAATTTCCATACTAATCCTCAAGATATTTTCGTCAAAATAATAGCCAGATTTCTCACATTGTTGTATCCAGTAAATTGCATTTTTTAAATGCTTTACTGCAAGTTTTCTATTTTCAGTAAACTCCCTAGTTGTTGTTGCATATAAAGTCTTCTGCAAAGACGTAGTGCCAACAAGCGTAGAATTCAAAATTCTTACCGCAATAGGTTTTTTTCCATTCAATATTAACTCGTTGTGAAAGTCAATTATTTCCAGAATAAGGATGCAGCTTTTCCTGATAATTGATGTATCGGAATTATTAAACATAAGGTAAGATTTTAGTTTTACACAATATACGCATTTAACGAGCTAAAAGCAAATTTATTTTTGATAAAAATGCACATTTTTGACTAAATAGCGAGTAATCAGCTGTGAGCGAAACTATCGAGATTAATGCCTAAATAGTGTTAGTCCATAATGACCTAAAACTGGGATATTATCTGAAACCATTTGGCACTAAAAATTGCTTATATATAAAACAAACCTATTATCAGACACTATAAAATGCTTGGTAATAGGTTTCATTGCGAATAATCGCATATTTTTCCGTGAACTAGGAAGGAGTCGAACCCTCAACCTCCTGATCCGTAGTCAGGTACTCTATCCAATTGAGCTACTAGTCCATTTTAAGAGTTGCAAAGATAATATGTTTTGTTATAATTCACAAAAAAAGTTTTATTTTTTTTCTCCGAACAAATCATACTCATCGAAAGCTGTTATAATCACATCGCAAAAATCGCCAGCAAACAACTCTGTATCCGAGGTAAAAACGACTTCTCCATCAACTTCGACAGAATCATATTGGGATCTGCCATAATACATTTCGCCATCAAATTCGTCAACAATTACCCTGAGAGTTTTATTTAATTTTAACGAATTTAATGAAAGTGAGATTTCTCTTTGCGTATCCATAAGAATATCAGCACGACTATTTTTAACATCTTCAGAAATATCGTCATTATAATTTTTGGCAGCAGATGTTCCCTCCTCCTCTGAATAAGTAAACACGCCAAGTTTATCGAACTTAAATTCTTTAACGAATTCTAAAAGCTCGTTAAAATCTTCGTCAGTTTCCGTTGGATGACCAACCAACATAGTTGTCCTAAAAGTAGCATCGGGAAGTTTTTTACGCATTTTAGTAAGCAAGTCTAAAGTTTGTTTTTTCGTAGCTCCTCTGTTCATGGCTTTAAGAACATTATCCGAAATATGTTGCAAAGGAATATCTATATAATTACAAACTTTAGGATTATTGGCAATAATATCTAACAGATTTTCGGGAAATAAAAAAGGATATAAATAGTGAAGACGGATCCACTTGATGTCCTCAATTTTAGAAAGTTCTTCTACCAATTCTGGCAAGTGGAGTTTTTTATCAATATCATAACCGTAATAACTAATATCCTGAGCAATAATAATTAACTCCTTAACACCTTTTGAGGCAAGCATTTGAGCTTCTTCTAGAATATCAGTTTTTGGTCTTGACACATAATTACCTTTTATCAAAGGGATAGCACAAAACGCACATTTACGATTGCAACCTTCAGCAATTTTCAGATAGGCATAATGACCAGGCGAGTCAAGGATTCTATCATGTTTATGAGTCTCATTAAAATCAGCATCAATAAGGTTTAGCAGTTCCTTTAGATTATAATTTCCACAAAAAACATCAACTTCGGGAATTTCAGCTTTAAGCTCGTTCATATAACGCTGTGCTAAACAACCAAACACAATGATTTTCTCTAATTTTCCACTATTTTTAAGAATTACAAGTTGAAAAATCATATTAATTGATTCTTCTTTGGCATCATTTATGAATCCACATGTGTTGACAACAGCAATATTAAAATCTATTTCATCTGAATTATGGACTACCTCAAACCCAGCAATAGACGCTTGCACAGCAAACTGCTCAGAATCAACAACATTTTTAGAGCATCCGAGAGTGATTATATTGATTTTTTTTGCAACTTTAGCCATTATTTTAAATTTAAGATTACAAAGATAGTTTCTATGAAACAATTATTATTATTATTTGTATTTAGTTTATCGACATTAGCTCTAAACGCTCAATATTACAGGCTTTCACAATGGGCCGAAGACCTTCCATACTCGTATAGCAAAAACGAAATATACGCAATTGGTTGCTCCGATCCTCGCATGACAGATACAATACTTGCAAAAAAAATTGCAGAACATCGTGCAATTACAATGGCAATTTTGTTTAACGATGCTAAAGTTTACTATGCTTCTGACTATTTTGAAAAAAAAAGTGAAGAGTATCGTTGGTTCATTATGAAAGAAAATATCGAAGAACTTGGCAAAATCGAAGCATCAGGATGGGTAGATAAATCAAATTATCAGATTATTGAATCATATACAAATAAAAATGGCGAAATAATGGTAATGATAAAATATAATCCACAAGCTTCAAAACAGGCAAATTTCTTTGTTAGCGGAGAATATTATCGACAAGATTTTGAATTAAGCAATACTCGAGCTCATGAAACCCTTAGAACCATACAACTCAAAACTCGTTGGAAACCAGAAGATAGAACGGATACACTCCATACTTGTTTTCAAATGTCAAATTACAATAATGATATTACGACAGAGATATTCTACGATAATAACGAGATAATTATACCAGGATACTTCTATAACTATGAGTCTAATATCCCAGACAGTTTTAATATCATAAACTACAACACCTCTGTAAAATTATTAAAAGGCTTATGGATAGCTTATATTGATTCGTTTATGCAAAGTGTTTTAAAAATTTCAAAGAATTACAGCTCAAAGATGGAAACTGTTCAAGATGGCTACAAAGTAAATAGGAATGATGGCCTAACCGAGACCACACAAGAAAGCTTAGCTCGCAGTGTATGCAAAAACACTCTTAGTTTTGTTTATGGAGGTATGGGAATAAATAAAAATTCGTTATTCCCACGGATTTATCTTTATGGCGAACGCCCTCCTTATATAAGCTATAAGCAAATCGAGCAAGAAAAAGCTGATAGCATAACACAAATTAATGCTAAGAACAAAAAATGTTGGTTAAAAAGAATTTTTATACGCGAGAATAAGAAAACAACGAATAATTAAATCTTATGGATAAGAAAGAAGAAAAATATCTACGTGTCATAAAACAAATCAAAGCACTAATATTGCCTGTTACAAATCCAGCAAGCCGCATGGCTACGATATGTGCAGTTTTACACTATAAATTTCCTCAATTTTTTTGGACTGGATTTTATTTTCTCACACCCGAAAAGGAACTCGAAGTTACTACTTATCAAGGACCGCTTGCTTGTCTTAGACTAAAAAAAGACACAGGTGTCTGCTGGGCAAGTATCAACCAAAAAGACACAATTATTGTTTCGGATGTTCATAGTTTTGAGGGACATATTGCATGTAATCCACTTAGTAAATCTGAAATAGTAATACCAGTTTTTCACGATAATCAGGCAATTGGTGTTTTGGATATAGATAGTGACAAAAAAGACAGTTTTGACAACATTGATGCCAAATATCTTGAAGAAATAGTAAATATGATATATTTTGTGATTCAGTGATACAGTAATTCAGTGATTCAGTGATTCTGTGATTCTGTGATTCTTCCATCGAGACCGAATACCGAATACTGAATACCGAATACCGTTTTTTGTGTGATTCTGTGATTCTGTGATTCAGTGATACAGTGATTCAGTGATACAGTAATTCTGTGATTCTGTGATTCTGTGATTCTTACATCGAGACCGAATACCGAATACTGAATACCGAATACCGTTTTTTGTGTGATTCTGTGATTCAGTGATACAGTGATACAGTAATACAGTGATTCTGTGATTCTGTGATTCTGTGATTCTTCCATCGAGACCGGATACCGAATACTGAATACCGAATACCGTTTTTTGTGTGATTCTGTGATCCTGTGAT
>JAQVOR010000001.1 GCA_028702535.1 Bacteroidales bacterium | reverse complement strand
AGATGCATCTCCCGCCGAATTTGCTCAATGGCAGTTTTATTTTCATTTTGAAGCAACTGGATGCTCTAATCCAGGTTCTGCACCAGCTTATGAACCTGTGACTGGGGCGGAGTTTAGATCACGTGGGCTAGAGTCTGGCGGTACCGATTTTTTGTTACTCGAATTAAGCACAACTGAAGCTAATTTGGCTGCGATTAATGCTTACTATAATGGCTGGGACAGAAGCACTACTCCTAGTACTGCTGGTGTTTGCATACATCACCCAGCTGGAGACATAAAGAAAATATCAACATATACAGCGACTGTTTCAGCAGAAACATATACTGATTGTCTGGCTAATTCGCATTGGCTTGCATACTGGGTAGAAACTGCTACAAATTGGGGTATTACAGAAGGAGGTTCTTCTGGTTCTCCACTTTTTAAGGGTGCTAATAAATTAATTGTTGGTACATTAACAGGAGGAGCATCAGGTTGTAATGTTCCAAATTCTAATAAATATGATTTGTATGGTATGTTTAGTCAGCATTGGACTGTTAATGGTACTGCTGATAATCGCCAACTAAAACCATGGTTGGATCCCGCAAATACTAATCCTGAAAGTTTACCAGGATACGATCCAAACGCTACAACAGGCGATGCACCAGTTGCTAATTTTTCTGCAACTCCAACGACTGTTATGGTGGGAGGAACAGTTAATTTTACTGACTTATCAACTAATAATCCCACATCTTGGGCTTGGGTATTTACTGGAGGAACACAACCTACAAGTACAAATCAAAATCCTAGTGTAGTTTATAATACTGTTGGAACTTATGATGTTAAACTTACTGCAACCAATGCTAATGGTAGTGATTCTGAGACTAAAACATTGTATATCGAAGTAGTTGCCGCTGGTACTATTAGTGCTGCTTTTTCGGCTACCCCTACTGTTATTGCTCCTGGCGGAAGCGTGAACTTTACAGATGAGTCTATTGGCGATGTTACCAGTTGGGATTGGACTTTTGAGGGAGTAACACCAGGAACATCAGCCGTTCCAAACCCAGTTATTACTTATCCAACTGCTGGAGTTTATTCTGTTACTTTAACAGTTGGTGATGGTACCGATACAGACGAGGAAATCAAAATGGGATATATTACTGTTACTGATGGTACAGGAGGTCTTACTGCCGCTTTTGTTGCATCTGCGTATAATATAATTGCTGGGAATTGCATCAATTTTAATGATCAATCGGTTGGATTGCCTACATCGTGGAGTTGGAGTTTTCCTGGTTCGGTAAGCCCGACTTCTACGAATCAGCATCCTACTAATATATGTTATAGTAATGCAGGCATTTATGATGTCGTTTTACAAGTGCAAAATGCAACATCTCAAAATACTTATATTTGCGAGGATTGTATAACAGTTAATCCTGATCCTACCAGACCAATTGCCGATTTCGAAGCCGATATTAGGACAGTACCTGTTGGTGGGGTTGTGCGATATACAAATTTATCACAAAATGGACCATTTAATCAGTGGGCTTGGTCTTTTGAGGGTGGTACGCCTACTGTATTTGCAGATTCTACCCCACCCCCAATTGCATACATGACACCAGGACTTTATACAGTTGAACTTAGATGTCGTAAAACAAATAATGTTCAGGATACAGAAACTAAATTAAAATATATAAATGTTATACCTGCTGCTACAACACCTCCTGCTGCTAGTTTTACAGCAAATTATACTGTAATTCAGCCAGGTGATCAAATAAACTTTATCGACTTAAGTAGTGGACTACCATATCAATGGAGTTGGGTATTCGAAAATGCAACACCGGCTACTAGTAATCAACAAAATCCAGTTGGAATTCAATATAATACCGAAGGGGTATTTAATGTAACGCTAACTGTTAGCAATAATTTTGGAGTTGATGTATTAACAAAAGAGCTTTACATTACTGTTGCTGAGGAGGATCCTTGTACTGTGCCACCTGTTGCTAACTTTAATGCCATTCCTAGGCTAATTGCGGCAGGCGAGACTGTCCAGTTTCAAGACTTATCAACAGGTTTGCCTTCTGTACATACATGGAGTTTCCAAAATGGCTCACCTCTAACTAGTAGCGAAGGCTCTCCTACGAATGGGATATTGTTTGTAAATCCTGGAATTTATGATGTTACTCTTACTGTTAACAATGCTTGTGGATCAAGTTCTATAACAAAAGATAATTATATTTATGTGTTTAGCGGTGCGGTTCAATCGTATTGCGACACTCTAACAGTTGTTAATCCAGGCGAAACTGTTCAAACCTGGGTGCCAGGAGCTACTTGGGGGTTTGTCGCTGGACACAACGGACATAAAATTAAAAAATATGCTAGCTATTTTAATCATCATACTTTTAGTCAAGTTGAAGCTCTAATTGTACCAGTTTCTTTTGCATTATCGGAATACAATCATTACACAAATTATGTTAATTTCTCTATTTGGAAAGGTGATGAGAATGGCCCTATCGACAGTTTGGAACTTGTGAGGAAAAAAGTTTATATCAGGGATTTAACAGCAAACCAATCAAACCTTATTAGTTTTGATACGCCAGTAAGTATTGACGGACCATTTTATGTGGGTTTTGAGGTTAAATATGCTGATGCAAATTCAAATGGCGAAAATGATGGCTTGTTCGTTGTGCCAATTGTTACCTCCAGAGGAGTCAATCCAGTAAATAACAACCTTTATCTTCAAAAAACTACTGGCGTGTGGAACACAATGAATGAACTTTATAACTTTAGCTCTACACTCCCTATTAAACCAATAACTTGTCTTGTTGATATTGAAAGTTTGATTGCGAAATCAAGTTTTGAGGTTTATCCAAATCCAACATCTGGACTTGTGAATATTAAATCATTAAATCAGGGGTTCGATATCACAACTATCGAAATATATGATGCCTTAGGTAGAAGAGTATTTGTAAATACTGATAATTATGGCCCTTATGAATATCAATTAAATATGCAATCATACCCCGAAGGACTTTATATTTTACGAATTAAGACGGGTAATTATGTTGTCAATAAAAAATTAATCTTATCAAAATAGAATAATTATTAAATTTTTAAAAACCTCTGATTATCTTTGCATCATCAGAGGTTTTTTAATAATGAAAAAGTCATTATACATATTTATTATGCTTGTTTTTGCTTTTGTCGCATGTAACAACCAATTTGATGAAAGCCCAAATGGTAAAATTATTAAAAACGACTATGCCAAAGGTTTTGAAATATCAGAAATAAGTGAAGGGTATATTATTAAAATAAAGGACAGACTTAATAATCCAAATCAGACATATAATTATTTATTGTCTTCCAAAAACGATTTTTTATCCGCTAATACTGAAATAATTCAAATCCCAGTTTCAAAAGTAGTTTGTCTTTCAACTACACATTGTGCTTTTATTACACAAATTGATAAAGCTTCAACAATTAAGGGCGTTAGTGGTGCAAATTATGTGTTTAACGATGAATTACGAAGTAAAATCCAACTTGGCGAGATAGCTGAAATAGGTTATGATAGCCATATAAACCTTGAAAAAATAATCTCGCTCAATCCAGATGTCGTTTTTGCTTATGGAGTAGATAACAGCAGTATTGCTGGTTATGAAAAGTTGAGGGTAATTGGCATCCCAATTATATTTGTAAGCGATTTTTTGGAAAATACTCCTTTAGGCCGTATGGAGTGGATAAAGTTTTTTGCGTGTTTTTTTGATAATCTTGATTATGCCAACGAATACTTTGATAGTGTCAAAAATAATTATAATAATATTAAAGAAAATATTGTACTTAGCGGCAAATCATCTCCTGAAATAATTTTAAACCTACCTTGGAAAGGTACATGGTGGGTACCTGGTGCAGACTCATATATGGTAAAACTTATTGAGGATGCTGGCGGAACTTATAATATGACTGATAAAAAAGATTATGAAAGTGTCGCCTTAACTGTTGAAGAAATATTTGCTGTATCGAAAAATATCGATTTTTGGCTCAATCCAAATGCGATAACGAAAAAATCGGAAATATTAAATATAGAACCTCGTCTTGTGAATTTTACCCCTGTTAATGATGCACGAATATTTAATAATAATAAGCGACTTAATATTTATGGTGGAAACGACTTTTTTGAATCAGGGATAACGCATCCAGATATTATACTCAAAGACCTATATCATATTTTTTATGGGATTGACTCATGTTATAACTTCTACTATTATCAAGAAATTAATTAGTATGAGTAGAGTTTTTAACACAATATTATTTGTCTCAATTTCAATTATTCTTGGAATACTTGTTTTAATCGATCTTAAAACGGGACAAATAGATATTGCTTTTAAAGAAATACTTAATTTTTTTAGTTTTAGCGAGCCCCAAGATGATGGTTATTATCTTCTTGTTAAGGAGTTTAGGTTTCCACGAGTTTTGGTGGCGGTACTTACTGGAGTCGCATTATCTGTATCGGGTCTTTTAATGCAAACTATTTTTAGAAATCCTCTTGCGGGCCCTTATGTTCTCGGTATAAGCAGTGGGGCATCTCTCGGCGTAGCTTTATTTGTTCTTGGGGGAAGTATGTTTGTTGGAGTACAGGGAGCTTTAGGGTCAAATATTAGCTTGTTGATTAGTGCCGGTGCTGGTGCAGCTTTTGTAATGTTTATAATCTTGGCAGTATCGGTTCGTGTTCGTGATAATATCAGCATATTAATTATAGGTATATTAATTGCCGGTGTGGTAAGTTCTATAGTAAGTATTTTGCAATATTATGCAAATGATATTAGTGTTAAGTCTTTTGTTGTATGGACTATGGGAAATCTCGATGCTGTATCATATAATGATGTAATGCTTATTTTACCGATTGTTGTGTTTGGACTGCTGGGAGTTTTTTTTATGTCTAAAAATTTAAATCTTTCTTTACTGGGTGAGAGTTTTGCCAAAAGTATGGGTGTAAATACTAAAGTTCAGCGTATTTTAGTGTTTTCTTTTGTAAGTCTTTTAACTGGAACTGTAACTGCTTTTTGTGGACCTATCGGATTTATTGGAATTGCTGCACCACATATAGCAAGATGGATATTTAATACAGCTAATCATTTTGTGCTTATTCCTGCCTCAAGTCTTATTGGTGCGATATTTATTGTCAGTAGCGACATTTTGACGCATTCAATTACTAATCAGGGAATTTTACCAGTTAATGCAATAACTGCAATTATGGGTGCACCGTTTATAATTTGGATTGTAATGCAAAATAAAAGAACAGTAATCTGATGTCGGGACTATTACAAATAGAAAACTTATTGATTGGTTACGACAAAGCTCTTACTAATCACATAAACTTAACTGCCAATGCTGGAGATATTATTTGTGTAGTGGGTCGAAATGGAACTGGAAAAAGCACCTTGCTAAATACTTTAGCTGGAGTAATTAAACCTATAGAGGGGAATTGCTATATTAAAGGTAAAGAGATTAATAAAATAAAACACACTGAACGCTCATCTGTAATTAGCTACGTTACTTCTCGCCTCGATTATCTTTCAAATTTTAAAATATTTGATTTAGTCGCAATTGGACGAAGTCCTTACACTAATATTTTTGACAAAAGATCCGAAAAAGATATTGAAATAATACATCAGTATCTCAAGGATTTTGAAATAAGCTATCTTAAAGATAAACCTCTTTATTCGGTAAGCGATGGAGAAAGACAAAGAGCGATGATTTGCAGAGCATTTGTGCAAGAAACGCCAGTAATTTTACTAGATGAGCCAACGGCTTTTCTCGATTATTATTCAAAAAATAAACTCTTGCAAAAATTGAGTGAATTAGCAATAATAGACAAAAAATGTATTGTTTTTTCCAGTCATGACCTCGAAATTGCGTTTAAATTTGTTAGCAAAATTTGGTTGTTTGATAAAAATAACGTTGGACAATTTGAACTAGAAGATTTAAAATCTGGAAATATACTTGAAACTGCGATGTCGTTCAAATTCAACCAGACGAGTAGTCACGAATTTTGAAAATATGTTAATAATATTATAAATCTTCGCAAATGCTGTGTTAAATGTAAAATAAAATCATATATATGGCGTTTAATCCCTAATCTGTGCAAAATAAATTTTGCCTGAAAATAATTTATAATATTCAATGATAATAATGTATCTTTGCACAATGTTAAAAAACAATAGAATATACTACTTGGTTTTTGCCTTGATTATCCTTGTTACTACCTCATGTAGCGAGTATCAGAAGTTAGTAAAAAGCTCTAATTATGAGTTGAAATTTGAAAAAGCCGTAGAATATTACGAGAATGAAGATTATTATAAATCTCAATCTCTGTTGGAGGAGTTAAGATCTATTTATAGAGGTACCGATAAAGCTGAAAAAATTAGTTATTATCAAGCATACTGTTCCTATGGTTTAGGAGAGTTTTCGCTTGCAGCTTATCTTTTTAAAGATTTTGCACGTCTATATCCGTCTAGTGAACATACCGAAGAAGTCGAATATCTTGCAGCGTATTGTTATTATTTGATATCACCTGAACCCTCTATTGAACAGACTTATACAAAAGCTGCCATACAGGAATTTCAAATCTTTTTAGAGAAGTATCCAAATTCTGAAAAACGCACAGAAGCAAATGAACTTGTTGATAAGTTGCAGTATAAACTTGAGACAAAAGCGTTTAATAATGCTTATTTGTTTTTTAATATTGGCGATTATAAAGCAGCAATAACTTCTTTAAAACTTGTACTAACTGATTTCCCTGATACCGATTATAGAGAAGAAATACTTTTTACTGTAATTAAATCATCATTTTTACTAGCAGAAAATAGTGTTGAGGCTAAGAAAAAAGAAAGATATAAACATACAATAGATGCTTATTTTACTTTTGTCGACAACTTTCCAAAGTCTGATAAAATAAAAGAAGCAGAGAGATTTTACAATAATTCATTAAAAATTATCGAAAAATAATATGGACTACAAAAAAACAGACGCACCTGTATCAACGATTACGCGAGATATTGTCGCAATAGCTGAAAAAACTGGTAATATTTATGAGGCAGTAATTATATGTTCAAAAATGGCTAATCAAATCAATGCTGAAATAAGAAAAGAATTGTATGAAAAGCTTGAGGAGTTTGCAACTTATAATGATAACTTGGAAGAAGTACACGAAAATCGTGAGCAAATTGAAGTCTCAAAGTATTTCGAAAAACTTCCTAAACCATCATTAATTGCCTTGGAAGAATTTCTTAATGATAGGGTATATTATGCTCATGCGACACCCGAAAATACAGAACCAACTCATGTATAGATAATAATGTCTGATATCAAAGGGAAAAACTTTTTACTTGGTATTACTGGTAGTATTGCCGCCTATAAAGCTGCCTACTTGACCCGACTTTTAATTAAAGAAGGTGCATCGGTAAAAGTTATTATGACTCCTTTGGCTAAAGAGTTTATTACCCCATTAACTATGGCAACATTATCGAAAAATCCGATACTTGTCGATTTCTTTGATCCAGAAAATGGAAATTGGAATTCGCATGTCGATTTAGGTGCATGGGCCGACGGATATATTATTGCACCAGCAACCGCTAATACAATGGCGAAAATGGCGAATGGCATAGCCGATAACCTACTGCTGACAACTTATTTGTCCGCTAAATGTCCTGTTTTCATCGCTCCTGCAATGGATTTGGATATGTACAAACATCAGACTAATTTAGAGAACATCAATAAATTAAGAAAATTAGGACATATCTTTATCGAACCTGAGGAGGGCGAACTTGCTAGTGGACTTATCGGTAAAGGACGGCTTGCACAACCCGAAACAATAATTGAACATGTAAAAGCTTTTTACAAAAAAAAAAAATCGCTGAAGAGTAAAATTATCCTAATTACTGCCGGACCAACTTATGAAAATATTGATGCGGTTAGATTTATTGGTAATTATTCATCAGGGAAAATGGGATATGCTATTGCCGAAGAATGTGCTTGTAGAGGTGCAAAAGTAATTTTAGTCTCTGGACCTGTCAATATTAAACCTATTCACGAAAATATCGAACTTATTAATATTACCTCAGCAGCCGAAATGTTTAATGCCGCAAAAACCAATTTTGAGAAAGTTGATGTTGCAATATTGACGGCGGCGGTGGCAGATTTTACGCCCGAACAATTAAACAATTCTAAAATTAAGCGTAAAGATCAAGGTCTCACAATTCAACTTAAACCTACCCAAGATATTGCTAAAGAACTTGGTAATGCTAAAAAAAATAAAATTCTAATCGGCTTTGCTCTTGAAATTGAAAATGAAATTGAAAATGCAATCGAGAAATTGAAACGCAAGAATTTTGACTTTATTGTTTTAAATTCAATGAACGATATCGGTGCTTGTTTTAATGTTGACACCAATAAAATTACGATTATTGACAATAAAGAACAAAAAACAGAGTTTAAAATAAAGCATAAGAATTTGGTCGCAATTGATATAATTGATAAATTAGAGGAATATTTGTAAAAATTATCAGCACATGAAAAAAATAATACTATTATTGTCCGTTTTATTTGTTTCGCTATCTGTCTTTTCTCAAGAACTGGATTGTCGAATACAAGTAAATCACTCGCAACTACAAGGAACAACTTACGAAAAACTTTTCCAGACTTTAAGACAGGAATTACATGAGTTTATCAATAATCGAAACTGGACAAATCATGTTTATACCCGTGACGAAAGAATTGAATGTAATATTTTTATTACAATAGAAGATCAAATTGCTTCTGATGAGTTTAAGGCTAAGATACAAGTTTCATCATCACGTCCTGTTTATGGTGTCTCATATTTGTCGCCTTTATTAAATCACATGGATAACAATTTTCAGTTTAAGTACGTTGAGTTTGAACCACTTGATTTTAACGAAAATACATTTACCAGTAATCTTACATCTGTAATTGCATATTATTGTTACATTATTATAGGTATGGATTATGATACATTTGGCTCAAGTGCTGGGACTCCTTATTTTCAGAAAGCCGAAAAGATTGTTCAAAGCTCGCAAGCAGCACAAGAAAAGGGGTGGAAAGCCTATGAAGATTTAAAAAACAGATATTGGTTAGTCGAAAATCTACTAAATAGCCAATACTCATCTATGCGTGATTTTATGTACACATATCATCGCTTAGGGATGGATAAAATGGCTGATAAACCTACTGAAGGACGTGCAAATGTTGAACAAGCTCTTGAAGATTTAAAAAATATACATCGGCGTAAACCAGGATCGTTTCTTATGACCTTATACACAACCGCTAAAGGAGACGAAATTATAAATATATTTAGTGAAGGTTTCCCTGACGAAAAAGCCAGGGTTTATAATATTATGAAAGAAGTGGATCCTGCTAACTCATCAAAGTATGAGAAAATAATGAAAGAACCCATTATTGAGTAATGCTCAGAGAACTATTTATAAAAAATTACCTGCTTATTGATGAAATTAAACTCGATTTTGATGCAGGCTTTTCGGTAATTACGGGTGAAACTGGTGCCGGGAAATCAATTATTTTAGGTGCGATATCATTACTCCTTGGTAAAAGGGCTGATACTGATGTATTATTAGATAAATCTGAAAAATGCATAGTAGAAGGTAGTTTCGATTTATCTAATCAGGCGCTAAAAGATGTCTTTAATAATGCCGATTTGGACTATGATAAACATACAATTATTCGGCGCGAAATTCTTCCTGAAGGAAAATCAAGAGCGTTTGTGAACGATACTCCTGTTAACTTAACCGTTCTTAAAACTATATCCGAAAAAATTACAAATCTACATTCTCAACATGAAAATCTTGCACTCTCAGTTGCTGAGTACAGAATGCAAATAATTGACACAACGGCTGGAACAACTGGAAAACTTCTCGAATATCAAGCAAAATTTGAAGAGTTAAAAAATAATATCAAACATTTAGAAGGTGCAAAGCAGGAATTCGCAAAAGCAAAACAAGAAATCGATTATTATCAATTCCAAATAGACCAGTTAATAAATGCAAACCTTGATGATGAAAATGAACTTAATGAGTTAGAGGGGCAAGCTTTAATGTTGGAAAATGCTGAAGAAATAAAGGCGGTGCTAACTAACTCTATGAATTTAATTGATAATAATGAGTTCTCCATAGATGCTTTATTAAGTGAATTAAAGAATAGCATCGCTAAAATATCGGGCTCGTATAAGAACGCTAAAGAAATTGCCGAACGAATAGATGCTATCGTAATTGAACTTAGAGACATTAATGAACAGATAGCTGGTGATGGCGAAAAAGCTGAAATAAATCCAAGTTTATTAAACAAAGTAAATCAAAGAATTGACTTGCTTAATAGCCTTTTAACGAAACATAATGCAATAGATATTGCAGAGTTAAAACAAAAACTTAATGAATATCGCAAGTTTATTAATAGTACCGAAGAAATTGAACAAAACATAATAAATCTTGAGGCTAAAGTAAAACATTTAACAGCTATTTGTTTAGAAAAAGCTCAAAATTTAAGCAAACAACGAATTGCTATATTTGAAAAAACTGAAAAATTTATTGAAGAGCAATTAAAACAACTTGGTATGCCTCATGCCATTTTTAAGGTTCATAATACAATTTTAGAAACGTTTTCGGCTAATGGTATAGATAATATAAATTTCTTATTTTCTGCAAATAAATCGGTAAAACCTCAAACTTTAGATAAAGTTGCTTCGGGAGGTGAATTCTCGAGGTTGATGCTTACACTAAAATCGCTACTTATCAAAGCTTCAGGTGTTTCGTGTATAATATTTGACGAAATAGATACAGGAGTTTCTGGCGAGATAGCGAGTAAAATGGGTAAGATTATGCAAAATATTGCCTCTGATGCTCAAGTAATTAGTATCACACATTTACCTCAAGTTGCTGCTTTAGGCAAAAATCATTTTAAAGTTTATAAACAAGTAATCGAAGATAAAACCTCAACACACATTTTAAAACTTACAAGTGAGGATAGAGTTAATGAAATTGCATCTATGATTAGTGGTGAAAAAATGACAGTGCAGGCCATTGAAAATGCAAAAATATTACTCGAAAATTAAGCCTAAAAAACATGTTTTTCTTAATTCTTTAATGTCTTTCTCATTACGAAGTCAGTGACAGATGAACGACAAAAAATGAAACATTAAGAATTTCAGAATCAAGAAATATTTTTTTCTTAATTCCCTAGCTCACTCGGTTGCAATCCGAGTGTTGCGACTACTGTAATCTTAATTTTTTTAACTTTCCACCATCCGCTTTTTTGCGGTTATGGAAACGTTAAAAAAGCACATAAAGGATAATCAAATTTTGGGGTTTTGTGGTCTTTACTGACGTTTACATTGCCTAAGACCATTAAGAAATATATAATCTTTCTTAATTCCTTTATGTTTCAAAAACTTACGAAGTGAGCAACTTGTACTGAGCGAAGTCGAAGTGAGTGCACGAGTAAGCAAAGTAATCCCGTCTAAAGATTGATTATGCCAGACCTCTTCTAACTCGTAAGCGAACGAGTAAGCAAAGTAATCCCGACTCTACTAAACTCCCGATTTTTATTTAGCGGGTTTTATTGATAAAATAACTTCTAATAAATTTGCTTCCCATTTGTCGTAAGCGGCACTTGTGCTAAAGAACACTAATGTTAATATATTAGTGTCGTCAGGCATCATTAACATAATTGTTGTTGACATTTTATCGCGGGAGCCATCATCATTTACGTAATACCCAAAGCCATCGTTGGCAACAAAACTGATACCGTTACTTTCAAAATCGGTGGTTTCCTCTGACCAAGTAATATCTACAAGTAATGATTCGATTACACTAAAAGCATCATCGGTTAGTACATCAATTGCATCCTCAGCATAAGGATCAACCGAAGCCCACATCATTGTAATTAATCTAGCAGATTCTCCACTATCATTGGGAACCATACTAAAAAGTCCGTCTTTATTGGTTACTGTCCATTTGTCTATAGGAACACTAATCTCTACTTGTGCTATTCCGCTTTCTGGAATGTTATAAGTTCTTTGAGAAAAACCTAATCCTGCTGCAAATAAAAAAATGCTTAAAATCAATAGTAGCTTTTTCATAATTGTTAGTTTTAATTATTAATATATATTTTAACAAATTTAATAAAAGTTTGTTTAGGAATCTTAAATATTTTTTTATTATTGGTTTGTTTTTTCTGTCCCACGCAATTGAAACCACCCAGTAGCAAGGAGATTTCGATATTTTCAAGATATTTTTTATTATAAACTCGGTTCTTGTAAAGACTAATTAAATTAAACTTTGTTTTACAATTTCTGATATTGTTTTACCATCAGCTTTGCCGGCAAGTTTAGCGTTTACAGCTCCCATAACTTTACCCATATCTTTGATGCTTGTGGCGTTTAACTTTGCTATTGTTTCTTTAACAACAATGCTAATTTCTTCAGGCGACATTTGTTCGGGTAAATATTTAGAAATAACATCTGCCTGAAAGATTTCTGGTTCGTAGAGGTCTAATCTGTTTTGCTGTTTGTAAATTTCTGCTGCATCGTGGCGTTGTTTTACAAGTTTTTGAACTATCTGTATTTCTTTTTCTTCTGTTAATACGACATTTGCAGTTTCTGTTTTTGCAATTAGAAATGCGGCTTTAACTGCTCTTAATGCTTCAAGTTTATTTTTTTCTTTAGCAAGCATTGCCTTTTTAATGTCTTCGTTAATTTTATTAAATATACTCATGGTTATAATTTTTTAGTCTTCAGTTGTGTTATTGTTTTTTCTCTGTATTGCAGGTTGGTCTTCAAGTTCATCTAAGTAAAACGAGTCGTTTAGGCGGTCAATATCTTTTAAATGTTTATAATTATTAGGGTCTGTGTTTGGCTTAGGCATATTTTCGTCATCGTTCTCATCATTATCGAATATTGATTTATCAAAATCGAGTTCTAGTTCTACAGATTTTTCGTCGTCATCATCATCTATGTTTTGGTTGTTATTATTATTGTCTATAGGTTTTATTTCATCAAATGTGTCGTTATCCTCAACTTTTTCGAGAGTGTCTCCAAATTTGAGTCTTATGATTTCTTTTTCGGGTTTTTCGTTTTCGTATAGTCCAGGCAAAGCCTCAAAACCAGTAGCAATAATTGTAACATTTATTTCATCGCCTAATTTTTCATCGTGTCCTGTTCCCCAAATAACATTGGCATCTTTTCCGACAACCTCTTTAAGATAGCTTGTTATTATTCCAAATTCATTCATACTTAGTTCGTTTTCGCCTGGAGCGCTCATAATATTAAGTAAGATGTTTTTAGAGCCTTTTATGTCATTATCTTTTAATAAAGGAGAGTCAAGAGCGGCTTTAATTGCTGTAACGTCTCTGTTTTCGCCTGATGCTCTTGCCGATCCCATTAGAGCTACACCACTATCTTTCATAACTGTTTTTACATCTTCAAAGTCCACATTTATATAACCGTGGACGGTAATAATTTCGGCTATTCCTTTTGTTGCAATAGCCAATACATCATCGGCTTTTGTAAAGGCATTCGACATTTTTAAGTCGTGATAAATATTTTGTAGTTTTTCGTTGTTAATAATCAATAATGAGTCAACCGATTCTTTCAATTTATTGATACCTTCAATGGCTTGATTTATTCTTAGCTCTCCTTCGACTTTAAACGGTATAGATACAATTGCGATAGTGAGAATGTCGCGTTTTTTAGCCGCTTCGGCAATTACTGGTGCGGCTCCTGTACCAGTACCACCACCCATTCCAGCTGTTATGAAAATCATTTTAGTATTGTCGTCTAATATTTTTTCGATGTCAGCGATGTTTTCGATAGCAGCTTCGCGGCCTTTGGCTGGATTATTCCCTGCTCCGCGTCCTTCGGTAAGGCTTGTCCCTAATTGTATTTTTATTGGTGCTGGGCTGTTTCGAAGCGCTTGTTCGTCAGTATTACAGACAACAAAATCAACGCCTGTGATTTCCATTTCTATCATTTGATTAACTGCATTGCTGCCGCCACCACCAACACCAATTACTTTGATTATTGATGATTCGCTTTTTGGTATTATGAATTCTAAATCGTCCATAGTTTTGTTTTTTTAGTTTTCGTCTTCGTCAAAAAATCTTGCTAATATGCTTTTAAAAGAATCTTTACCTCCATTATTTTGTCTGCCTTCTTTTTTCTTTTTCTTTTTATCACTCGAGCTTTCTTCTAGCTCTTTTTTCTCGTCATTTATTTTTTGATAAATAGATTTTTCAATTTCTAGCTTATTGTAAGCATCTCCTTTCATAATCAATCCAATGGCTGTTGAAAATTGAGGTTTGTTAATAATATCTGAATATGCACCTTCGATATATTCCGTTGGGTAAGCTATTCTGATGTCGTTTCCAGTTAAATATGATGCCAGTTGTTTTAGGTTTGTTAGTAATGCTCCACCACCAGTAATTACTATCCCCCCTGCGAGTTTATCTTTAATACCCGATGTCTCTATTTGAAACATTGCCGCATGTAATATCTCTTCCATACGAGCTTGGATTATATCGTTTAGTTCATAAAGCGAAAATTCTTTTTCTTCTCTACCTTTAAGCCCTTCTAACGAAATAATTGTGTTTTCTTGATTTTTTTCTGCAATTGCAGAGCCGTATTGTATTTTAAGCTCTTCTGCTTGTTTTTCTAAAATTGACAGTTGATTTTTTATGTCATTTGTTATCGTGTATCCCCCAATAGGAATTACTGCTGTGTGTATGATATGATTGTTGATAAAAACCGCAAGATCTGTTGTCCCACCACCAATATCTATCATGGCGACACCTGATTTTTTTTCGTGTGGTGTTAGCACAGCTTCTGCAGATGCAATAGGTTCCAGAATAAGAGAATTAACTTTTAAACCCGCTATTGTAACACATTTTTTTATGTTGTTTACCATTGACATTTGTCCCATAACAATATGGAAATTCCCCTGCAGAACTTTTGCGTTCATTGCAACTGGGTTTTCAATACCAGTCTCGTTATCAACAATATAAGATTGCGGAATAATATCTAATAGCTTTTCTCCAGGATCTTCTACTGATTGTTTCATTAACTCTCTTAGAGCCTCAACATGTTCGACTTTTATTATTGAATCTTCATCTTTAATATTAATGCTGCATCTATTTCTCGAAGTCTTAACATGTTGTCCTGCAATTCCAACAAAAACATCGTTTAATCTTAGTCCCGAATCTTTCAAAATTTTGTTCAGACTTATTCGGATAGAGTTTACTGTTTCGTCAATGTTAAGGACAACTCCGCGTCTAATACCTTTTGAGGCTGTAGTTGCAAAACCTACTACTTCAAACCTGTTTGTTTCGGTTTTCCTTCCTGCAATGGCTACGATTTTTGTTGTTCCAATGTCAATTGCTGCAATAATTTCCGATTTGTTTTCCATTGTTTATTTCTTTTTACAAATTACCTGATTTGAATATTTTAAATTTATGTTAGAGTATATATTCCAGTCGGTTAGAGCGAATCCTTTTTTATAAATAGCTTCGAGTTTTCCCATTTTAAATTTATAATCTGTTAAGTTTCCAAGCTCAATTATATGATTTCCAACTCTGGGTATTAGTTCAATATCTTTTATGTCGTTAATGTATATTTGTGTGATTTGATTTTTCCATAATGCATGCTCATTTAAAAAGTTAACAAAATTGTACAATTCTCTTAGAGTATAATGGTAAGATTTGTCAATAGTGCTTATATCTGTGGCATATAGACTGGTAACAAATGTGTGCGATATATTTCCTGATACTGCAATTACATTGGCGGTATAATTGTCGCATATTGGCATCAAACTGCAGTTATCGTCTATATAGTAATGTTCGTTGTTATTTGTTATTATTCGCATAACTGGATTACGCTGTTTAATTATAATATTTATTTGCCCATTAAAATTGCTGTAAACTTCGGCATTTTTTATAAATGGGCTTGTCTCAAGTATATTTTCAATTTCGTCAAAATTAATACTATCTATGATACATGAGTCTATTTTTATATTATTAGTATTCAACAACTTATTAACAGATTCTTCATTAATAAACTTATGCGGTTTATCTATAATAAGTTTTTTTTCGCTACATATTATATTGTTCGATTTTCGACCTGCAAAACTCAACATACAGATGAGGTAGCTGAGCAGTAATGACCATTTTATTATTTTGAAAACAGCCTTTTTCATTTCACAAACTCCTTTCTTATTGGCTCTACTAATTGGTCTATGTCGCCAGCCCCCATAGTAACAATTAACTCCGGTTTTAGTGATTTTAGTAATGGTATAAGCTCTGTTTTAGTGCACAAATGTTTTCTCTCTACCTTCGCATACTTATAGATTATTTCCGAGCTGATGCCTTTAATTGGTTTTTCGCGTGCCGGATATATTGGTAATAACACAAGTTCGTGACAATTTGATAGGTTTTCGGCAAATTCTTTATAAAAATCTTTAGTTCTCGAGAATAAATGTGGCTGAAAAACGGCTGTAATTTTTTTATTGGGATAAATCTCCGAAACCGCATTGATAAATGCTTTTATTTCGCCTGGATGATGTGCATAATCATCAATATAAATAAGTTCTGTGGTTTTTATTTTAATATCAAAGCGTCTTATTACTCCAGCAAAACTTTCGAGAGATTTTCTTAAGGTGCTTTCGTCGGCTTCGTTGATTAGAGAGGCTGCCGCTGCTGCAAGTGCATTCTCAAGATTATGCTGTCCTCCAATCTGATATTTTATGTTTTTAATTAGACCAGTTGGCGCTTTTATGTCGAAGTAGCAGTTGTTATTTTTATAGGATATGTTTTTTAAGTTAAAATCGCAATCTTCGTCATTTAAGCCGTAAGTGTAGATATTTATATTTTTTACAGATGTCTCAAATAATTCTGTTTTAATGCTTTTGTGTAGTATTAGGTTTCCTTCAGATTTAATTTTACCCGCAAATTCCACAAATGCTTCTTGCAGAGTATTAAAATCATTGTAAATGTCAAGGTGGTCGGGCTCAATGCTTGTAATAATTGCTGTTGTGGGAGTTAAACGAAGAAAAGATCTGTCAAATTCATCGGCTTCGACAACAACTATATTACTTGTAGAGCTTAAATGTAGGTTTGAATCGAAATTTTTTGATACTCCTCCTAAAAATGCCGAACATGAGTCTCTTGTATTACTTAATATCCATGCTGCGATAGTTGAAACTGAGGTTTTACCATGAGTGCCAGCTATGGCAATGCAGACTTTATTCTGACTTATCATTCCAAGGACTTCGGCTCTTTTTAAAATTTTAAAATTATGTGTTTTAAAATAAGCTAATTCTGTGCTGTCCTCTGGTATTGCGGGAGTATAAACTATTAGTGTTTCCGTTGAGTTTTTGTATAATTCAGGAATTAAATTTATATCATCTTCATAATGAATATCAATGCCAATATTTTCTAAGCGTTTACAGTTATCGCTTTGATATCTGTCGTAACCAGCAACTTTGTGATTATTTACATGGAAATATTGGGCAATGGCACTCATGCCAATTCCTCCAATTCCTAAGAAATATATGTTATTATATTTATTTTCCATACGCCAGTTTATAAACTTCGTCAGCAATAAGTTCTGCTGAATTTAACAAAGCAAGTTTTTTAATGTTTTCGCTAAATGTTTTTCTTTGTTCTTGGTTTTTGATTAATTCAATAGCGATATTATTTAATTTTTCGACAGATTCAGAGTCTTTAACCAATATTGCCGCATCTTTTGAGCTTAAAGCTAAAGCATTTTTAGTTTGATGGTCTTCTGCAACATTTGGCGAAGGGACAAAAATCGCAGGTTTACCAACTATGCAAAGCTCTGAGATTGTGCTTGCTCCAGCTCGTGAAATGATAATATCCGCAGCCGAAAAAGCAAAATCCATTTTGTAAATAAAATCACTAACATATATGTTTTTTGAATTTATTTGTTCGACTTGTTCTTTTGCTGTGGCGATGTAGGTTTTTCCTGTTTGCCAAATAACTTGAATATCGTTTTTAATATATTCTTCTAAACCCGCTGCAATACTATGATTTATTGTTCTTGCTCCAAGACTTCCTCCAACCACTAAGATGGTTTGTTTTTGTGGGTTGAGATTAAAATGTTTGAAGGCCTCATTGCGTTTTGCATCTAAATTAGTAATATCTTGACGAACAGGATTTCCAGTTTTGATGATTTTTTCTGCTGGGAAGAAATTATCCATATTATCGTAAGCAACACATATTTTTGCTGCTCTTTTTGCCATTAATTTATTGGTAATCCCCGGATATGAATTTTGTTCTTGTATTAGACAAGGTATTTTCATGTTCGAGGCCGACCTCATTGCTGGTCCGCTTGCGTATCCACCAACACCAACAACAACCAATGGCTCAAATTCTTTGATTATTTTTTTAACTTTTCTAAGGCTTTTTAAAAGTTTGATAATAAATGTAATATTTTGTGGAGAAAGTTTTCTTTTCATTCCAATAACAGGCAGTCCAATAATTTTGTATCCTGCTGCAGGCACTTTTTCCATTTCCATTCTACCTTCTGCACCAATAAACAGTATCTCAACTTCGGGAAACTTTTTCTGTAGTGCATTAGCAATTGCAACTGCTGGAAAAATATGTCCTCCAGTTCCTCCACCACTTACTATTACTTTAAATTTTTTATTCATCGTTTTCCTGATTTTGAGTTTCGACATTATTAGATTTTTCTTGTGCTGGCTCTTGCACACTTTGACTTACACTAAGTATAATGCCAAGAGCGATTCCAGTAAAGAAAATAGATGTGCCACCATAACTAACAAAAGGCAATGACTGACCTGTTACTGGGAAAATATTAGTTGCTACCGCCATATTAGATAAGGCTTGTAACACTATCAAACTTGATAGTCCCGCAGTTAGATATGCACCAAACTTTCGATTTACCTTTTTGACGATTTTTTTCGAGCGCAGAAATAAGTATAAATACAAAGCTATTAAAGGTATTGCTCCAAATATCAGTCCTAATTCTTCCACAATAACTGCAAAAATGTAGTCGGAATAGGGGTGAGGTAGGATGTTTCTTTGGCTTGATTTTCCGGGTCCTTTCCCAAATAATCCGCCTGTTGCCACGGCAATTTTTGAGTGTACTTCTTGTATGTTTTCCTGATCGTTGGGATCCATAAAGCTTTCAAATCGATTATTCCAAGTCTTGAATCTCCCTTGGTCGGGATAGGCTTTTATTGCCAAAAGTAACATTAAGCCAACTCCCAATACAATTGCTAGCATCATTGCGATAAACTTTAATTTTACGCGACTGTATATCACAAGAAGCATACTTATGCCAAATAACAATACGGCCGTTGAAAGGTCTTCGGGAAATATTAAGCCGCAAGTTATAACTATTGGAACAAATATTTTTTTAAGAACCCCTTTAAAGGTTTTTAATTCCGCTTCTTTTAAAGAGAGGTTTCGGCTTAAATACATTAGTAATGTAAGCTTTGCAAAATCGGAAGTTTGGAAGGTTATGCCACCAGGTAATTGTATCCATCGTCTAGCATCATTAACGTTCATTCCCCAGATAAGAGTAAAAACAAGTAATGCAAGTGATAAATACCAAAGGTAAACCGATATACGACTAAAATATTTGTAAGGTACGTTGTGAACGATAACAATAGCAGAAACTGCAATAAGCAAATAAAAAATTTGTTTGAGCAAGAAAAAGGTCGTGCTTCCTGACGAAGACCTGAAAGCCAGTTGTGCCGACGCACTATAAACTGAGATTACGGAGTATAGGAATAAGAATAAAATTATTATCCATATACCTCGGTCGCCACGAAAAATATTTGCACTGCTCAATTTCATTTTATAATGTTCTTACTGCTAATTTGAATTGGTTACCTCTGTCTTCGTAATTGTCGAAAAGGTCGAAACTTGCACAAGCTGGTGATAATAAAACAGTATCATCTTTTTTACCAAGATAATAAGCTGTTCTAACTGCTTCGAGCATTGAGCCAGTATCTACTATTTTTGGTACTATATCTCCAAAAGCTTTATGTAAAGCGGTGTTGTCTTTACCAAGACACACAATTGCTTTAACTTTTGATTTGACAAGATCGGTAAGAATACTGTAATCATTTCCTTTATCAATGCCTCCAACTATCCATACTATGTTAGATTCTACTGATTCTAAAGCATACCAAACCGAATTTACATTTGTGGCTTTTGAGTCGTTGATAAATTTTATTCCATGTACACTTATAACTGACTCTAATCTGTGTGCTACATTACGAAAATCTATCAGACTCTCTCTGATAATGTCTTTTCTAATGTTCAGACATTGGGCAATTATTCCTGCTGCCATTGAGTTGTACACATTGTGTTTCCCTTTAATCGCTAGGTCATCGATTTGCATAGTCATTTGCTGTTTATTGTTAGATATATAATTGATTTCATTCTCTGTTTTATTAAGATATGCTCCGTTTTCAACACTTTTTTTTGTTTGTGAAAACTCGAACTGAGTTGTTGTTATATTTCGCTTTTTAATTTCTTTTATTATCGTCTCATCATCTGAGCAATAAATAAAACTTTCTTTGTTTGAGGTGTTTTGTAGTATGCGAAATTTAGAATCAACATAGTTTTGAAATTTGTAATCGTATCTGTCAAGATGATCGGGAGTGATGTTCAATAAAATTGAAAGCTCACTTTTAAATTGATACATATTATCAAGCTGAAAACTGCTAATCTCAATTACATAGTAATCGAAATTTTCCGTTGCGACTTGATATGCGAAACTTTTTCCTATATTCCCTGCTAATCCAACATTTAATCTTGCTTTTTGAAGAATATGATAGGTTAGCATTGCTGTTGTAGTTTTACCGTTACTACCAGTGATGCAGATTTTAACTGCTTGAGTATATCGTGCAGCAAATTCAAGTTCCGAAATAACTGGGACTCCCGATTCCAATAATTTTACAACTATTGGTACTGTGTCTGGTATGCCAGGGCTTTTAATAACTTCGTCAGCATTTAAAATAAGCTCTGGGCTATGTTGGTTCTCCTCGAATTGCACATTATATTCTTTTAGAACTTTTTTGTATTTTTCTTCAATTGATGATTTATCTGAAACAAATACATCAAAGTCTTGTAAGGCTGCAAGTACTGCTGCTCCAGTGCCGCTTTCGCCCGATCCTAATATGACAATTCTTTTTCTCACAATTATCTAAGTTTAAGAGTTATAATCGAAATAACTGCCAGCATCAGTGATATAATCCAAAATCTGGTTACTATTTTGGGCTCTGGGTATCCTTGTTTTTGAAAATGATGATGCAATGGTGCCATTTTAAAGATACGCCTGCCTTCGCCATATCTTCGTTTAGTGTATTTAAAGTAACTGACTTGCATCATTACCGATACGCTTTCAATCAAAAAGACACCACATAGAATTGGGATAAGTAATTCTTTTTTTATTATAATCGCAAAAACTGCAATAATCCCACCTATTGTTAGACTTCCAGTATCGCCCATAAAAACTTGTGCAGGATACGAATTATACCATAAAAAACCAATTGCAGCACCAATAAATGAGGCCATATATATTACCAACTCTCCAGTATTTGGGATATATAATATATGTAAATATTCCGCAGCAATCCGGTTACCAGATACATAAGCCAATATCCCTAAAGTTGCACCGATAATAGCTGATGTGCCAGTAGCAAGCCCATCAAGCCCATCGGTAAGATTAGCACCATTTGAAACTGCCGTTACGATGAGAATTGTAGCTATAATAAAAACAAACCAACCAATTTTTGCCGCATTATCTCCAAGAAACCATACTATTTTGGCATAATCAAATTCATTGTTTTTTAAGAATGGGATAGTCGTTTTGGTTGATTTAATATCGATATATTCTACAAATTCTGTGCAGTTTGGATTATCAACAACTTCCACTATTTGTTGGTCGGTGCAACCATAAGATACAGTTCTTATAACTACATCATCCGAAAAGTATAGAATCCCTCCAACCATAAAACCGAGAGCGATTTGGGCTAAGATTTTATAAATACCTCTAAGACCCTCTTTGTTTTTATGTTTGATTTTTAAATAATCATCCATAAAGCCAATAAATCCTAGCCAAACAGTTGTGATTAGCATTAAAATAACATAGATGTTATCGAGTTTTGCAAATAATAATGTGGGTATAAGTATTGCAAGAATAATAATGATACCTCCCATTGTAGGAGTGCCTTTCTTTTGCATTTGACCTTCGAGGTTGAGATCTCGTATTTCTTCTCCTATTTGTCTTCTTTGGAGAGCTCTGATGATTTTCTTTCCAAAAAATATACTTACAATTAGTGATGTGATTACCGCCATCGCAGCTCGAAAAGTGATATACTCGAAAACACCTGCTCCTGCTAAGCCTAACTCATTAAGATATTTAAATAAATAGTACAGCATTAGTTTATTTCTTTAAAAGTTTCTAATAATATTTCTTTGTCATCAAAGTGGTGTCTTACACCGTTTATCTCTTGATATTTTTCGTGTCCTTTTCCTGCAATAAGTATTACATCACCTGGTTGAGCCATCATACATGCGGTTCTGATAGCTTCGGCACGATCTGTAATTTTTAATGTCTTTCTTTTATTGGCTATATTGATACCCTTTTGCATATCCTCAAGGATTTTTTCGGGGTCTTCGGTTCTGGGATTATCAGAAGTTAATATTACTTTATCGCTCATTTTGACTGCAATCGCTGCCATTTCGGGTCTTTTACTAGTGTCTCTGTCTCCACCTGCTCCAATTACAGTAATTATACGTCCTTGTCCGTTGAGTACATTGGCAATTGTGGATAAAACATTTTCTACTGCATCAGGAGTATGGGCGTAATCGACTATTGCACTGATTCCCGAAACTGATTTTAATGTTTCAAATCGACCTTCAACTGGTTTTAAGAGGCTTATTCCTGTTAATACATCGTCTTCTTTCATTCCCGACAATACTGCTGTGGCATAAACTGCAAGTAGGTTATAGGCATTGAAACGACCGACAAAACTTGTCCATAATTCATGTTGCTGAATGTTTAACAACGTAGAATCAAAATGACTTTCAATTATTTTTGCTTTGTAATCAGAAATGGAGTTTAACGAGTATGAAAATTTGCGAGCTTTTGAGTTCTGTAATATTACTTTCCCATTTTTATCGTCATCGTTAGTAAGTGCATAAGCCGTTTTAGGAAGTAAATCAAAAAACTTTTGCTTTGCTTTAATATATTCCGAAAATGTTTTGTGAAAATCAAGATGGTCGTGAGTGATATTAGTAAATACCCCACCATAAAAACTTAATCCGAATATTCGATTTTGTACTGTGGCATGTGAACTTACCTCCATAAAGCAATATTCACAGCCTTTATTAGACATTTGGCTTAGATACTTATTTAATGTTATTTGATCGGGAGTTGTATGTGTTGCATTTATTGTTTCGTTATCTATTACAATTTTTATGGTTGATATTAAGCCAGTTTTGTATCCTAAAGATTTGCTAAGATTGTACAAACTTGTAGCAATTGTTGTTTTACCATTTGTACCAGTAATGCCTATGAGTTTTATTTTTTTCGATGGGTTGTCGTAATATGCAGAAGCAATAATACCAAGGGTTTCGGAACTTGATTTTACTTTAATATACGATACTTTGGCGTTTAGCTCTTGCGGAAAGTCTTCGCATACAATTATAGTAGCTCCGTTTGAGATTGCTTTTTCAATAAACTGGTGTCCATCTGTCAGGCTTCCTTTTATTGCAAAAAAGATGTCGTTTTTTTCAACTTTACGAGAGTCAAATTCTGGTTTTGCAAAACACAAGCTATTGTTTATCTGTGTCGCCAACGGATTTAATTTGGATAATATTTTATTTAACTCAATCATTTTAATGTAATTGTAATTTGATCATTTTTATTGAAAGAACTATTTGGTGCGGGAGATTGTCTCACTACTTTTCCTCTTCCTTTTACAATCGGTTTTAATCCATAAGTTTCTAATATTACCAAAGCATCTTTTAATCCCATATTAATAACATTGGGGACTTTGGTTTTATCGCTGTAGTTTATTGGATTATATTTAATTTTATGTCCATCAATTGAAGGCTTTACCCATTCAGTTTGTCCCACATGATTATAATTGGTAATAATTTGCAGCCAGTTAAACACCTTCTCAGTTTCTACTTTATTACCATTTTTTGCATAAGGGATGGTCTGTGCTACTGTAAAATTCGATGTAAATCTGTGAAATTTTGGATTTGTCGCATATACTTTATCTGCAATTTCTTTAAATACTGGACCAGCAACGATATTACCATAAAATCCATTTCTGCGAGGTTTGTAAATAGAAACTATGCACGAATACTCAGGAGCATCGGCAGGGAAGTATCCAACAAATGAAGCGTGATATTCGGTGGGTAGCGTGTCGTTACCGTAGTTAATTTGTGCAGTACCTGTTTTGCCTGCAATTTTGTAGTTCTCGCTGCGAATATTAATTGCTGTACCATTTTCGACAACACCTTCAAGCATGGGTTTTACAATTGCAATGGTAGTTTGGGAGCATAATTGTGGGTTAATTACTTCGGGTTCAAAAACTTTGACAAGCTCTCCTCTATATGTTAATGCTTCGGCAAAAATCGGTTTGACCATTATTCCGTTATTAGCAATCGCATTATAAAATGCAAGCATTTGTAAGGGTGTTATTTGCAGCTCATAACCAATCGACATTTGGGTCAGAGAAAGTCCCGACCATTCGGCATCGCCAGGTTTATGAATTACTGGGATAGCTTCTCCTTTTATCGTAACACCAAGAGGTTTGTCTAAATTGAGTTTTCTCAGTCCCTCAACAAATTGCGATTGTTTGTCTTTGTACGCATCTCTGATAACTTTTGAAATACCGACATTTGACGATACTTCAAAAACTCTTTGTAATGAAATCTTGCCATAGCCACCCTCGCGAGAATCTTTCATTTTTTTCTTATAATAAACAATAGTGCCATCTCCAGTTTCAACCATTTGCTCTGGTTTAACGTACCCGTCTTCAATTGCTACAATTAATGAGGCTAGTTTAAAAGTAGATCCAGGGTCGCTGGCGTTGCCTACTGCAAAGTTCAATTCTTCGTAGTAAAACCCTTCGGGATGCTTTTTTAGATTTGCAATTGCTTTTACTTTTCCTGTTTTTACTTCCATAAGTACAACTGTGCCATATTCGGCATTATGTTTACGCAATTGTGATTCTAAAGCAGTTTCGGCAACATCTTGTAAACCAATATCTATAGTAGTAATTAGGTCTAATCCGTCTTTTGGCTCCACATATTGGGCATCTTCAACTGGCATCCACAAATTCCCTGGTATTCTTTCTTTTACTGTATATCCCTCGACACCTCTAAGAAATTCGTCAAAAGCATCTTCTAATCCGACACCTATCCTGCGAGGAGAAGCAACCGTTCCTATTGTACGGCGAGCAAGTTCTCCAAACGGTTTTTCTCTTTTGAAAGTCTTTTGATAAACAAATCCACCTTTTATCCTTCCGTTTCGAAGTAAGGGAAATGCAGAAAGTTTTTTAAAATCAGAATAAGAAATATTGTAGCTAAAACGATAATATCTTGAGCCGCTATCTCTTGCGTCTATCATCTCGCTTTTATACTCTTCAGTTGTTTTATCATCAAATAATTGCCCTAAACATAAGGTAAGTGAATCAATATTGTAATCAAATATTTTTTGTGTGATTGCATCGCAATTAAGGTCGATTCCTGCCTCAAAATATGCTACCGATGTCGCAAGTAATTTCCCGTCATTAGAATATATATCGCCTCTGATTGGTTCAATAGATGTGTAAATGCGTGTTGTTTTTAAGGCATTGTTTATGATCTCTTTATCATAGAAAAACTGATAATAAATTATTTTACCAATAATGAGAAACCCGAAGGCCATTAGTAGAATATATACAATATTAAGCTTGGCTAATATGTTTGTTCTATCGCTCATTCGGTATCAATATAGTATGATATTTTTTTTGGCGGTGTGCTTGCTTCTTCAAGATTAGACCCTTTTTCTTTTAGCATTGTTAAAATCTTACCTCTGCGACTAATTGTCATTAGCTCCGACTGAATTTCAATTTTTTCTGCTCGTAGATCTTCGATAAGTTTTTGAGTCTCTTCAGTTTCTCTAAATACTTTTTCGGCGTGAAATCTGTTTGATATATATATTAATCCAAGAATAAAAATAACAATGATAAAAGGAATTTGCTTTCTGACAATGTCAGAGGCAACTATCGATCCGTTTACAAATCCACGGAAGGTAGCCTTAATTTCTTTTTTTGTTATCTTATTTGGTTTACTCATATCTTTTCTGCTATTCTTAATTTTGCCGATTTTGCTCTAGGATTTTCGTTTATTTCTTGTTCGTTAGGGATAATAATTTTTCTGTTAATTGCTTTAAAAGGTAAATCTGTTTGTCCAAAAATATCTTTTTCTAAGTTTCCCTTTGTGTTTCCCGTTTTGATGAGGTTTTTGACTGGTCTGTCTTCGAGAGAATGGTAAGATATGGCCGAAAGCCGCCCACCTTTATGAAGCACTGCTGATATTGTGTCCAAAAATTCGTTTAGGGAGTTTATCTCATCATTTACCTCTATGCGTAAAGCTTGAAAAATTTGTGCTTTATATTTTATTTCTCGATTATAGGGCATTATGGGCCTTAATAATTCAATAAAACCTTCTATATCTTCAAAAGTATTTTGTTGACGATACTCAACTATGCTTTTTACTAATTTCCCAGGGTTATGTATGTCGCAATAGGTTTTAAAAATTCTGTAAAGATCTTCATCAGAATATTGATTGAGAATATCCGAAGCTTTTGTAGTTTGTTCGGGATTCATTCTCATATCCAAATTCCCCCCCAAACGAAACGAAAATCCTCGGTCACTAATATCAAATTGGTGCGACGAAACGCCAAAGTCAGCTAAAATCCCATCGATACCATCAAGTTTGTAAAACTCAATATAGTTTTTGATATATCTAAAATTGCCATAAATTAAGGTAAAACGCTTGTCGTCTATTGTGTTTTTGTGAGCATCTGGATCTCTATCTATTGCATATAAGTGCCCTTTGTTGGATAGGTTTTTTAGTATCTCTTTGGAATGACCACCACCGCCAAAAGTAACATCAAAGTAAATCCCGTCAGGATTGATATTGAGACCTTCGATGCTTTTATTTAACAGAACGGGTTTATGATACATAGCTTAGTCCTCATTGTAAAAACCAAAACTACCACCTAAAATGTCATTTGCTAAATCAGCAAAATCTTCTTCTGTGATTTGTTTTGAATTATAATTTTCGTTTGCCCAAATCTCTATTTTGCCTTTCTGACCAGCAAAAACTAATTCCTTATCTGCTCCTATGTAATCAAGAAGTTTTTTTGGAATCAGTAGTCGATTGCTCGAATCTAAATACAACTCTGCTGTGCCACGATAATATTCACGCAAAAAGTCAGAATGCCGTTTGTTGAAAGGATTTAATTTATTCTTTATGATATTGGTTTGATATTCCCACTCACTTACGGTGTATAAAATCAGGCATTTTTCGTAAATGTCTTTCTTAAGCACTAAAGCTAAGCTTTGTTCCTCCTCAGGAATTTGACGCTTTAATTGCCCCGGAAAGATTATTCTGCCCTTGTTATCTAGTTTTCCATTGTGCTCACCAACAAACATAAATTGCATTTTTTAATGTGTAGGTAAAAGTATATATATTATTCCCCACTTTAGCACATTTTTCCCCACATTTCTCCACATTGTTGATAACTTTTAATTTTAAAATGTGTAAAACACTTATAGTCAGGGGTTTGTGTATATTGGAAAATTGTTTTATTTTTGTAAGAAATTAACAAATAGAATTATGGCAGATGAAAAGCCACTTTATATTGATGTGCGTGAGATATTAAGTTCGAAAAACCAAAAACTTGCAAGAAGGGTTCCTCGGTTTGTGATTAGATATTTAGAAAAAATAATACATCAGGAAGAGTTAAATAATTTTTTTAAAACTCGTGCTGGAATTGAGAATATGGATTTTGTTAGGGAGATGATTTCTTATATGGAGCTTGGGATTGAATATAGTGGGTTTGAGAATATCTCGAAAGATGGTAGGTTTGTGTTTGCATCAAATCATCCTTTAGGAGGTTTGGAAAGCGTTGTTTTGATGGATATTGTATCAAAGAAATTTGATCATTTTGTGTTTATTGTGAATGATTTATTAATGGCTCTAAAGCCTATGAATAGTCTTTTAGTTCCTGTTAATAAAGTTGGAGCTCAAACGCGCGAAGGTGTCGAGAAGGTTAATGCTGCTTACAGTTCGGAAAAGCAAATATTGTTTTTTCCGGCTGGTTTAGTTTCGCGTAAAATAAATGGGCAAATTGTTGATACTACTTGGCAAAAAAGCTTTGTTACTAAAGCCGTGGAGACAAAAAGGGATATAATTCCTGTATATATTGAAGGACGCAATTCAAACTTTTTTTATCGACTAGCTAGGCTTAGAAAGTTTTTTAGAATTAAAGTAAATATTGAGATGCTATATCTTGTTAATGAAACATTTAAGCAAAAGGGGAGGACTATAAAAATTGTTTTTGGCGAATCTATCTCTTATACGTTTTTTGATAAATCTCGAACATATCTTGAGTGGGCAGAATATCTGAAGAAAAAGGCGTATTCCTTAAAATAGTAGAATCGTTTGCAAATTTTTGTTAATTTTGCAATAATAATAAAATGAGGTTGATTATGACACTAATGAATCCGATAATACCACCTGTGAGCAAGGACTTATTGATTTCGGAACTTACAGATGAAAAAATGCTTCGCAAGTCGAATTATGGTAATACCGAAATTTATGTTTTTTCTCATAAGGATTCTCCAAATTTGATGAAAGAGATAGGGAGATTGCGTGAAGTTACTTTTCGTATGGCTGGTGGAGGCACTGGTAAATCGATTGATTTAGATGCTTATGATTTAGCTGATGATCCATATCTTCAATTAATTGTTTGGGATCCTGATGAAAATGAAATTATTGGAGGTTATAGATTTATTCTAGGCGAATCGGTGCTTGATGATCCAGACGGTAAGCTTGCTACATCTAATTTATTTGATTTTTCGGAAACATTTTTAAAAGACTTTTTGCCTTATACGATAGAATTAGGCCGATCTTTTGTGCAGCCAAATTATCAGTACGGTCGAAATGCCCGTAAGGGAATGTTTGCCTTAGATAATCTTTGGGATGGCTTAGGTGCTTTGATAATTGAGTATCCCGAAATGAAGTATTTCTTCGGAAAAGTTACAATGTATAAACACTTCGATTTAAAAGCTCGTAATTATATTTTATCATTTCTTAATTTGTATTTTCCAGATAAAGCTGGTTATATTGTGCCTAAAGATCCTGTAGATTTTGACTATGAGAATGTTAAAAATCTTTTTTTTGGTGATAATTACGAATCAGACTATAAAAAATTAAATGCGATGGTTCGTAAAGTTGGTGAGAAAATCCCACCTCTTATTAATGCTTATATGAATCTTTCGCCATCTATGATAACCTTTGGTACAGTCGAAAATTATGCATTTGGTGGTGTCGAAGAAACTGGAATACTTATCAATATATCCGATATTTATAACTCAAAAAAGGAAAGACACGTCAAATCATACAATCGATTGATTAAGATGAGTCAAGTGTTCCCACGTAAACCTAAAAATCTAAATCTTTCAAATTGGTCTCTTAAAAAAAAGAAATCATAAAATAAAATAATTTTTGATGTTCAGACTTAATAAATTGCATGCAAATTAAAGGTATAATCACAGTATTTGTGTTTTTGTCTATCGTCTTGATAGTTGAAAGCCAAAACCTTGTGCCAAATAATAGTTTTGAAGATGCGTGGTCATGTCCTTCTTCATTTGCCGAATCACCTGTCTCAAAACCATTTCCACAGTGGTATAATCCAAATAAAGGAACACCTGATCAATTCCATGTCTGTAGCCCTGGAGATGCTGGTATTCCTGAGAATTTTGCAGGCGGTATTTATCCCGCCGAAGGAGTAGCTTATGCAGGAATAATTCTTAGAGAGGTTTTTTATGATACCACAAAAATTGTTAAAGGCGTGTCGAGAGAGTATATTCAAACCAAACTGACTCAAGTCTTAAAGCGAGAAAAATTATATTGTGTAAAACTTTTTTACGCTAACTCTTTAAAGTCTTTGTATGCAGTTGATGCTATGGGAATTACCCTTACAAAAGAAAAAATAGGAACAAAAGATGCAGGGCTAATTATTCAACGCCCTCAAGTAATAAACAAACCTGGGCATATTATGGATAACCAAGATTATTGGCAAGAACTATGCGGAACATATAGGGCAAGAGGTAATGAACAATATCTCACAATTGGTAATTTCTGGGATAATTCAATTACAAATTATCAGTTAAACAATACTGACGCAACTGATACAAACTTTATTTATGCTTATTATTATATTGATGATGTTAGAGTTTTTGAAATAGAAAATCCTTTTGAATGCGGTTGTCTCAACGATCTTTCGTTTGGCTCTGATTGGATGGCTGATAATTATGACCCCGAAACTGGATATAATAGCCTTGACCTTAGTTTGTTAGCAGATGGCAGATCACCAAATGATAATAGTAGTGGTAATGATGATGACGATAGACTTAACAATGGTAATACCTCCATAAACAATGGAACAAACCAAAATAATGGAGATGATGCAAACGGAAATTTGGGCGATAGTTCTGATGGCGATGGTAGCAACGGTGGCAATGATAATAATGGAGAAAATTTACACTCAGGCTTATCTTTTTTAGATATGAAAGAGACCGAAATTACTGATGTGGCTTTTAATGAAGCAAAAATTGGTGATAAGTTTAATCTTAATAGGATATTTTTTGAATTTAATTCATCAGAACTATTAACAGCATCGTTTACAGAGTTAGACAGATTGTTTGAGATTATTACAGCTAAACCCAGTTTGAGAATTGAAATAAGAGGACATACTGATAATGTTGGAAGTAATTCTTATAATAAAACTTTATCTGTAAAAAGAGCTGCCGCAGTTTATGATTACCTTATTGCAAAAGGACTTGATAAATCAGGATTAAAATATAGGGGGTTTGGAAATCAAGTCCCAGTAGCAGATAACGAATCTGAACAAGGAAGACGTTTAAACCGTCGTGTCGAAATTATTATTGTAGAATTATAAAAAATATTGTATATTTACATTTCAAAAGATTTTAGTTAATGAATTTATATAACCTTGTATATCAGCTTATTAAAGAAAATGATTGTGTTATAATCCCCGAATTTGGTGGTTTTGTGTGCAATTATTTCGAAGCAAAAATTGATTTATCTAATCAAGAATTTTATCCTCCGGTAAAAAAGATTGCTTTTAACCGTGAGTTGAAAAACAATGATGGGTTGTTGATAAACTACCTTACACGTGAATATAATATTGAGTGGAAAGAGGCAGAAAACCACGTTAATGATTTTGTTAATGAGCTTAATAAAGTATTACAAGACAATAAATATTTAAAATTTGATAATATTGGTGAGTTTATTATTAGAGATAATACTATAGTTTTTGTTCCTTGTGCTGACCAAAACTTATTAGAAAACTCCTTTGGCTTAAAAAGATTTAACTTCCCGATGCTTAAAACGGGCAAAAAAGGTATTGCGATACAAAAACAAGTGATATTATCGAAATCTAAAGAGGCAAAAACCAATAAAAAGAAAAGACGTATTAGTCCAGCAATATTTTACTCTTCTGCAGTAGCCGTAATTGCAGGCTTAATTGTTATCGCATTTCAATTCGATTTGATTAGACTCGAAAAACAAGCTCTACATCAAAATGCTAATATCGTGCCTGTTGAATTACTCACAAATAGTAATTCTTCTGAAACTGAAAACACTTCAATCCCTGCTGATAACTCAATAATAGAAATTGCCGAAGATGTAGCACTTGAAAACGATTTTGCTGCCGATACAGAGATTGAAACTGTTGAATCTGAAACTGTTGAGACTACAATTATTGATAATACCAGTAGTTTTAATGTTCATGTGATTGGCGGTAGTTTTGCCAATATTACAAATGCTGATAACTATAAACAGAAGCTTATAAACTCTGGTTTTAGCTCACAAGTATTACCTGTCAATAATGGTATGTACAGAGTTGCAGTTAAAAGTTTCCCTGAAAATTCTGTTGCTATTGCTGAACTACAATCATTACGTAATAAAACTGGAAATCAATCTTTGTGGGTGCTTTGTAATTAGTGCCTGTAAGCAAATCCAAGCTTTAACTCACTTAGCTTGTGCGTAAACGAACCGCATTCATTTTGTTTTTTTATCTCTTAATTCCTAAAGATTTACTCGCTCTCATTATTGTGCCAATATAGTTTTCTCAACTTTTTTTGTGTAAGAACTTGAGTTTTGAACTTACTTTGCGTTTTTTATGTTATTTTCTGAGGAAATTATGCTATTAAACACTCTGTTTTTAAGACTTTTACACCATTTATTGAGGAAAAATTGTTATTTTTGTGAAAAGGATTTATGCATAAAAAATATTATATAAATTAAATAATAGTAATCAATTATTATGGATTTTAGCTTAACAAATAGAGAAAAACTTTTTCTGCAAATGATTAAAAATTTTGTGGATAATGAAGTTAAACCATTAGCGGCCGAAATTGATGAGGAAGAAAGATTTCCTGTTGAAACGGTTGATAAAATGGGCGAAGTTGGCTTGATGGGAATTCCTGTTCCAGTACAATATGGTGGGCAAGGAGGCACAAATCAATTATACAGCCTGGCAGTTGAGGAGGTGTCTCGTGCATGTGGAACAACTGGTGTAATTCTTTCTGCTCACACTTCATTGTGTGTCTCTCCGATTTTGGAAAATGGTAACGAAGAGCAAAAAATAAAATATCTGCCAAAATTGTGCAGTGGTAAGTGGCTTGGAGCTTTTGGACTAACCGAACCTAATGCCGGTACTGATGCTGCAATGCAACAAACTTTTGCAGTTGATGCTGGTGATAAATGGGTTTTAAACGGATCTAAAATCTTTATTACTAATGCTGGGCATGCTGATATATTTATTATAATGGCAATGACAGACAAATCGTTAGGAACTAGAGGAATTTCAGCATTTATTGTTGAAAGAAATACTCCAGGATTTAGCATTGGTAAAGAAGAGAAAAAGTTAGGAATTAGAGGTTCTTCTACTTGCGAGCTGATTTTCGAAAATTGCGAAATACCTAAGGAAAATCTTTTAGGAGCTATCGGAAAAGGTTTTGGAATTGCTATGAAAACTCTTGATGGTGGACGTATCGGAATTGCTGCACAGGCCTTAGGAATTGCTCAAGGAGCAATGGACGAAACAATTAAATACACCAAAGAACGTAAACAATTTGGAAGACCTATTTCCGCATTTCAAAATACACAGTTTCAAATGGCAGATATGGAAACGAAAGTTCAGGCTGCACGTTTGTTAGTAAGAGCAGCGGCATATAAAAAAGATGAGAATCTCCCGTATGCAGTTGATGCGGCTATGTGTAAACTTTTTGCCTCTAAAGTTGCTATGGAAGTAACTACAAAGGCAGTTCAATTTCACGGTGGATATGGATATACACGAGAATATCCTGTAGAACGAATGATGCGTGATGCTAAAATTACCGAAATTTATGAAGGAACTTCTGAAGTGCAACGCATGGTAATTGCTGCGAAACTTTTCAAATAAATCAAGCTGGACTTTGATTGTGAAAATCAAGAAACAACAATATCGAATTTAGAAAATTAAGAAAAAATGAAAATAATAGTTTGTATCAAACAAGTACCCAATACCACCGAAATTAAAATCAATCCAGAAACTGGAACAATGATTAGAACTGGTGTTGAAAGTATTATGAATCCCGATGATAAAGGTGGATTAGAAATGGCTTTACGACTAAAAGACGAATATAATGCCCATATTACAGTAATTACTATGGGACCACCTCAGGCCGAAACTATTCTTCGGGAAGCTTACGCAATGGGTGCGGATCGTGCAATATTATTAACCGACCGCAAATTTGCAGGTGCAGATACATTGGCTACTTCTAACGCACTAGCAGGAGCATTACGCCGCCTCGATTATGATTTAATTATTGCAGGTCGTCAGGCTATTGATGGCGATACAGCACAAGTGGGACCTCAAATGGCCGAGCATCTACAGTTGCCGCAGGTTTCTTATGTTGCTAATTTGAAAAATAATCAAAATAATTTGCTGACAATCAAAAAAGAAACCGAAGAAGGCTACCAATTACTTGAGGTCGAAATGCCTTGTGTACTTACTGTTTTGTCAACCGCAAATAAAGCTCGGTATATGACTGTTGCTGGTATTATTACCGCTTTCGATAAAGAGGTAGAAGTATGGGGTGCCGATAAAATTAATGTTGATGAAGAAAAACTCGGTCTCAAGGGTTCACCAACAAGAGTTAAAAAATCATTCACTAAAGGACGTAAAGGTGCTGGTGAAGTTTTTGAAGTCGAAGCAGAAGAGGCTGTTGGAATTATAATTAGCAAATTAAAAGAAAAATTTATTATTTAACTTACCTAAGTAAAAAAACATGGATAAATCAATTTATAAAAATATATGTGTTTTCATCGAACAAAGAGATGGAAACATTCAGCCCGTGGCTTTGGAATTGTTGGGTAAAGCTCGACAATTGGCAGATGTATTAAACGAAAAAGTTGTTGCCCTATTTTCGGGTTACAATATCAGTAATCAAAGTCAAATCTTGGTAGAATATGGTGCAGATGAAGTTATTTGTATCGATGAACCAGAATTAAAAGATTATTTAACTGAGCAATATTCGCAGGCAATATTTCAGGCAATAAGTGAATTTAAGCCTAGTATTGTTCTTATTGGTGCTACTACAATTGGTAGGGATTTGGGTCCAAGACTATCGGCTAGAGCAGAAACTGGTTTAACGGCCGATTGTACTCGCTTAGATATTTCGGAAGAGGGTGAACTAATGATGACACGTCCTGCATTTGGAGGTAATCTGATGGCAACTATTACCTGTGCTAATCATCGTCCGCAAATGTCAACTGTTCGGCCTGGTGTGATGCAAAAAGCAGATCGCCAAGAGAGTAAAAAAGGAAATGTAATTAACTTTAAACCTGTTTTCGATAAATCTAAATTTAAAGTAAGAATACTCGAAAATGTAAAAGAAGACAAAGGAAAGGTTGACATTACTGAAGCCAAAATTTTAATCTCTGGTGGTAGAGGAGTTGGATCTAAAGAAGGATTTGATAAATTACAATCACTAGCAAAAATATTGAATGCTGAAGTTTCTGCTTCACGTGCAATTGTTGATGCTGGAATTGTAACTCAAGAACGTCAAGTTGGACAAACTGGAAAAACTGTGCGTCCCGATTTATATTTTGCTTTTGGAATTTCTGGAGCAATTCAGCATTTGGCAGGAATGGAAGAATCCGACTTTATTATTGCGGTAAACAAAGATAAGTTTGCACCAATTTTTGATGTCGCTGATATTGGTATTGTGGGCGATGTAACGCAAGTTATTCCGCTGCTTACTGATAGACTTGCAAAAGAACTGGTATAGAGAAAACCTTGGACTGAAAACTCAATTAATTTGGTAGTATCACTTTATTGTGATGTCATTGCTTTGTTACGATAGATTACTTGGCATACGATAGAGTTTAAAAAACTGATAATTGAGATACAGTTTTGAAAGGCGATAAATAGTGAAAATTAAAAATTATAAAATTATATATATTATGAAATTAAAATCAATGATTCGTTTAAGAATGAGCTATAAAGATGTTCATTATGGAGGTAATTTAGTGGATGGAGCTACAATGCTCGAACTTTTTGGAGATGTGGCAACCGAATTGCTTATTAATCACGATGGTAACGAAGGTCTTTTCGTATCCTACGACAATGTGGAGTTTTTAGCACCTGTTTATGCGGGTGATTTTATTGAAGCAGTGGGCGAAATTACGAAGATCGGAAACTCTTCGCGCAAAATGATTTTTGAAGCGAGAAAAGTAATTCAGACTCGCACAGATATTTCTGATTCCGCAGCGGATGTTCTTGAAGAACCAGTAGTGGTTTGCCGTGCTTCAGGAACCTGCGTAGTGCCAGTAAAATTACAGAGAAAGAGACAAGTAGGACTAGAGGCTTAACTCGGTTTTTGCGGACACTATGTAATTGATAAGGTAATAGGCTAAATTATTGTAGAAATTATTAAAGGGCTTACAAAAGATATTTTCGTTTTGTAAGCCCCTTTTGTTTGAAATATTAACCTCAGGTTTTTAGTTTGAGTTCGATTATTTTTCCTTCTTATTTTCTTTTATTAGTTTATTCATCTCTCTATCAAAGTCAGAAATATATTTTTTATCCTCAGTTTCTCTATATTTTTTGTATTGATTATTTGCTTTTCAATAGCTTGTTTATGACTTACACTTCCTGCATTTTTCAATAACTCTTTTTCTCTGATTTTTAAAAAGTCATCCAATTTCTGAATCCAGTCATTCATTTTCATGAATCGTCCATTTGTAGCCTGTAATTCAACAAAATCAAGATATAGAGTAACAATTAAGTTCAATTGTTTTAATTCGTCCTTCGTGAGATAATTTTTGGCAATCCAAGATCTTTTTGAGTGATGTAATTCCCTTTAATGTTCGTTAATCCAAGAAATGGTTTGGATGCATCAACTCTGTTTTTTTTATCATTTCTGCTGCGGTCAATCCATGAACTGCATAGTGCATTTTATTTTGAACGGTAGCAAAAAAAAGCTTTGTTTGCTCATCATCATTTTTACAGTCAATACTTGTGGCATATATATCTGTTACTTTCTGGTAAAAATTTCGTTCACTGCTTCGAATATCTCTGATTCTTTGTAAAAGTTCCTCGAAATATCGTGAGCGGACTCCGTTTTGTTTTAGGCGTTCATCGTCCATAGTAAAACCTTTGACTATGTATTCGTGTATGCGCTTTGTTGCCCAAATACGAAATTGTGTTCCTTGTGGAGACTTTACTCGATAACCAACTGAAATAATAATATCGAGATTATAATGAATTGGTACTTTTTGTTGAAATTCGGAAATTCCGAATTTCTGTAAAACTTCGTTTTCTACGAGCGCTCCTTCGTTAAAAATATTTTTTATATGCTCGTTTATTGTTGATTTGGCTTTACCAAAAAGCTGTGCAATTTGCTCTTGTGTCAACCAAACAGTTTCATCTTGAAAACGAACGTCCAATCTCAGCACTCCTGATCTATTCGCAAATCAGTAAGGACCACAAAACTACAAAATTGATTATTCTTTAAAAGCGAATGATGGAAAGTCTCACTTCGATAAATTCACTTTGACAGGTTCAGTTCGACAGACGCACTACATCGCACTACATTGCAGCAAAGCTAAATCCGAGCGAGCGAGCCAGTAAGATAATGATTATTTTCATAGCCCGTAAGAGGGCTTAAATATCATTAAAAATAATTATACCAAATTGTTATTTTGTCCAGCGTAGATATCCTGCGATGTAGTGAGTTTTTATCGAAGGGACATAAACAGTTTTTTATTTTGCTTACTCGCTTAAATTTAGAACCCAAATCTTATTTTACTCACTCAAATTTATGATTTTTATAAAGCATCTGAGATTTTGCAACTTCCTTATTTTCTAATAATCTAAACAAAAAAATCCGCCAACATACATTGGCGGATTATATAATTTGATTTATTATAGTATCAATTAGTAAATTTCAATAACGTATGGCATTCTAGCCTGAATTCCTTTAAGTTTCTTTACATCTTCAAGAAGTTGATAAAATTTATAGTTTTCTCCAAGGGTTTCTTTAATTAAGTTTTCGGATATGCTAGCTGAAGTGCTTGCCATAATTTTCTGCATAAAATCTTCTTTTTCGGGATATTCCCAAATGCGGTAATTATCTTCTACGGCAGCAAGGCTTACGGCTTTATTTACTGCATCGTCTAGTCCACCAATTTCATCAACAAGACCAATTTCTAAAGCATTTACTCCGCTCCACACACGACCTTGTCCAATAGAATCGACTTGTGCTTTCGTCATTTCTCTTCCATCAGCAACTCGACCAATAAATACATCATAAAAATCTTCTATTTGTTTTTGGATAAGTGCACCTTCTTCGGGAGTAAAAGCTCGCATAATTGAGCCATAATCGGAAAAATTATTAGTTTTCACACCGTCTATTGTAATTCCAAGTTTATCAGTCATTAGTTTTTCTAAGTTAGGAATCATTCCAAAAACTCCGATTGAGCCAGTAATAGTATTAGGTTGAGCAAAAATGTACTTAGCAGGACACGAAATATAATATCCGCCCGATGCAGCAAGATTACCCATTGATACAACAACAGGTTTTACTTTATTAGTTAGTTCTACTTCTCTCCATATTATTTCACTTGCTAGACCAGAGCCTCCAGGAGAGTTTACTCTTAGTACAACCGCTTTTACATCATCATCTTCACGAGCGTCGCGAATAATATTTGCCATCCAGTCTCCAGCAATACTTCCATCAGCTTTTGCACCATCCACAATGTCGCCTTCTGCAAAGATTACTGCGATTTTGTTAGTAGAACTGTTCTTTTTTTCTTTTTTAAGTCCTGCCTTACTGTAATTTGAAATGCCGATAATATAATCATCTTTGTCTTTTTCTGTAACACCACTTTCTTTTTCAAGCTCTGCAAGAACCTCATCGTAATATTTTATCCCGTCTATAAAACCATATTTGAGAGCTGTTTCTGGACTGTAAATTAGCATACTGTCTGCGAACATATTCAACTCAGCAATATCAATATTTTTTTCTTTTGAAACTTTTGTGCAAATATCGTCCCAGATGCTTTGTATAAGTGTAATTGATTGAAGTTTACTTGCTTCACTCATTTTGTCGCTCATAAATGGTTCTACAGCCGATTTGAATTGTCCATGACGAAAAATTTGTGCTTCTATGCCAAGTTTTTCGAGAGCTCCTTTGTAAAACATAACCTGACTGGCTAAACCTTTCCACTCTATTGCTCCCATAGGAGTCATGTAGATTTTATCAGCGATAGAAGCTAGATAATATGCTTTTTGAGTGTACATAGATGAATAACAAATAATAAATTTGCCGTCAGACTTAAAGTCGATAAGTTTATTTCTTATCTCTTCGAGACTTGCCATTCCTGCAGGAAGACCGCTAAGCTCTAAGAAAATCCCTTTAATTCTATCGTCTTTTTTAGCTTTTTCAATTGTCTTTAATATGTCATTTAGCCCAAGAGATTTTTTTGTTGAGAAAGACATAAAGTCAATATTATCAAATGGACTATCAGAAGTTTTATCAGGAATCTCTGATGACAATGTCATTTTTAACACAGAATTGTTTTTTACAACAACTTCATCATCACCGAAACCGGCTACAATCGCTGAGAAAACTCCAAACATAATACCAAAAATCACGGCAAACGTGATAATACTTCCAACAATTGTTGCCAAAGTATATTTCAAAAAACTATTTTTCATAAGTAGATTTGTATTTAGTTAATAAATTAATACCGCTAAGATATAATTTGTTTTAATACAAAAAGATGTTATTAACAGAATATTAACTTATTAGTTACAAATTTCACTATAACCGATAACATTATTAATTCTATTTTGGGTAGCAGTTTTCGCTGTATCATTTGGTAAAGATTGCTCCCATTTACCATACATTGGGTTGGGTAGAATAATATATTCTATGCCAAATTTATCTTTATTTGTTTGCACTATATTTTTGCCCATATTTTGTACTCTATCTTCAAAAACACCGTCAAAATCGTTAAGATTGTCACCAACTAATAGTATGATGTTGTATGTTTCATTTACCATTGCACGGCGATTGTTTTTACTGCTTTCGTCAGTTCTAAATAGATAATTTTCTTTTGGAACTGCTGGGAAACCAACTTTCTCCATGTTTACGATACTTGCTTCAAGCTCATTTTCGCAGCGGTTGGATATGTAAATTATTTCAACTCCTTTGGTTTCCACATAATTTAAAAATTCTATCGCTCCTGGAATAGCTGTTGCACATTCTTTGTCTGACCATTCTTTCCAGTTTTCTGTCGTGTAAGAGGTGTTGGTCTCAATCAAATTTGCCTCAAAATAAGAGTTGTCCAATAAAGTCTCATCAATGTCCAAAACAACGGCCAAAGGTTTGTCGAGAGGAGCAAGGTTCATCCTTACGTCAAGGGCAAGTTTTGCATGATTAAATGCCTGATAACAACATGCCTGAAACTCGGCTGATTGTTGCACCCATAATGTTGCATTTAACAGATATTCAGATGTCTCACTTACTATTTTTTCTTCTTCAATTACATTTGTCTTTTGTTCAGGATTACACGACCATAAAACAATCAAAGACGCAAATACCATAAAAATACCGAATGATTTTTTCATTTTTTTTAATTTAGTTGATAATGTAGCAAATATAATCAGAAGAAATTAAAACATGAAAATTATTTGAAATATTTTACCCAATTTTTAAATGGTTTTTAAGTAGGGGTAAAATATACCTATCAGAAAATGTAAAAGAAATGCACAGTACTTATTGATATCATTACTGTCCGATAAGGTTTTTGAGAGTTTTCACTACCGTATAATTTAATGTTCGATTTTTATCAGGATAATAGTAAAATTGTGATTAGAGTATTTTGCAATAAGTCTTAGAATAAAAAAAACATCATTCATAATTTGATATAAATATTTTTTTAGTATCTTTGTATAAACAATCAATATTAAAACTTAAAATTATGGAAAAATTATTAGGATTATTTACTTCTAAGCCAGCAGAAATCATTGAACGTGAAAACTTTTTCAAAAAGACATTTAGGCTGATGTTTTTGCTTGCTGCTGCTATCATTGCTGCGTATGGCGTTTATAGCGTTATTTCTGTCGCTGTTAATTATTTCGATGTCGTTTTTAATATGGATGCATTTCCAATTATCAGACATTTGATTCTATTTGTATTGTGTTTGATTATTGCTGTTGCAACCTATTTATTTATTATTGGTGCTTTGTATAATAGAGCAAAGCTTATTTTAAATGACCCAACAACAAATCTAGTTGACATTATGCCAGGTGTTTTTAAAACTATTGGTGTAATTGGTGCAATTATTCCTCTTGCAATTGGTTTAATTACATTGTTTTCAACTGCATTGGTGGCTATACCATTTTTCCCAATGGATGGGCTTGTCGGAATCATTTCATCGCTTAGCTTTGTTGATATCCCAGGTACTTTTTCGGGTCTTGGTGTAGATACTTTTAAAGAGTATTTTTCTCAACTCTTCCAAGTAGGTTTCTTTGTTATGATACTTAGCATATTTGTAGCGTTTATAAATATTGTTGGAATGTATTTAGTTTCTGCAATTTATAAGCTTGTTGTTGACTTTCTTAGAAAATAAAATCTGATTATAAAAATAAATTAACGCTGTAGTTTTAGAATTACAGCGTTTTTTTATTGGATACTTGGGGAAATTAGTTATACTAATTTGGTATCATTTTGATATTATCTATTCAACCCTAAAACAGCTTTAACTGATTGTCTGTTAGTCGATAGCTTAGTCTGTGGTATTTTGTAATTCCGTATTGTGCTATGGCCTCACGGTGTGATTTAGTTGGATACCCTTTGTTTTTGTGCCAATCATAATTTGAGAACTCTTCATGAATTTTATGCATATAATCGTCACGATAAGTTTTTGCAAGTATTGACGCCGCAGCTATTGACATATATATCGCATCGCCCTTTATTATGCAGGCATGTTTTATATCTTTATATGGATTAAATCGATTTCCGTCTATTAATAAGAACTCAGGTTTGATATTTAATTTGTCAATTGCACGGTGCATGGCAAGAAAAGAGGCATTTAAAATATTGATTTTGTCAATTTCGATATTGTCAACAACTCCTACGGCATAAGCTAAAGCATCTTTTTCGATTTGCTCACGTAATTGATATCGAGTTTTTTCGTTGATTTGTTTAGAGTCGTTTAAAATCTTATTTTGATAATTTTTTGGTAAAATTACTGCTGCTGCATAAACTGGACCTGACAGACATCCTCTTCCTGCTTCATCGCAACCGGCTTCCAATATTTTTGAATTGTATTCGCTTTTAAGCATTTTTATTGATTTGTACCTCATTAATTACTTTTTTGATACAAGTCCAAAAACGCTCAGCAGATTTATCCCACGAGAATTTTTCTCTTTGTATTCTTCCTTGTGCAATTAGGTTTTGCCTTAAATTTTCGTCGTTTGCAATTAGCTCCATGTTTTCTGCCACTTTTTTGTGGTCGTGTGGCGAACAACTTAGGGCTGCATCGCCTGCAACTTCGGGCAAAGAAGTTGTGTCACCTGAGACGATTGCTATTTCTGCATACATGGCTTCGACTAATGGAATTCCAAACCCCTCAAAAAATGGAATAAAAACAAGTGCCAAAGCACCACCAAGTACAAGATGCAATTCTTCCAACTCTAATCTTCCTGTAAATATTACATCAAGCTTATGTTTCATCTTGTTAAGTGTGTCGTCTATTTCTCCCGTAAGATGCATGGCAGATCCTATAATAATAAGTTTATGGTCGTAATTGCCAGAGTTTTTAAATATCTCATAAGATTTTAGAAGTCCTGGAATGTTTTTACGCGGATTTAAAGCTCCAATAAAAACAAAATATTCACACGAATTTGTGTATTTGGTTTTAATAGCTTCCTTTTCCTTTTCATTTAATGGCGTATAAGCACTATTTGAACCATTATAAAAGACATCAATTTTGTTTGGATTTATGTTGTAGGTTTCCGAAATATCCGATTTTGAATATTCTGAAACTGTCCCAATTTGAGTAGCTTTTTTAGCAAATCGCTTGTAAAAATAATTATTGTATTTTCTAACCCAAAATGGTAATTGATGTGGATTATGATGAAAGTTAATGTCGTGAATAACTGTAATTTGTGGGATTTGTGTTCTTAACGACAACATTCCATCAGGAGAAACGAAAATATCGGCTTTTATTTTTCTAAGAACTTGTGGAATAGTGAATTCGAACCATAAAAACCATAAAAAAGGGTGTCGAGTAGGTAAACCAGCGACAACAGGAATAATATTATCTGAGCTTATAAATGATTCATCATATTTGCGGTCAAAAATATAATAAAAAGTATGCTCAGGATGGTTTTCGGCAATACGGCGTAAAGTCTCAAAACTGAACCAACCAATGCCTTCGAGTTTGTTTTTTAGTAATAATCTGGTGTTTACTGCAATATTCATTATAATAATCCTATTTGTCTTATTTTTTCTATATCACGGGGAGTATCAATACTAATACTTTCGTGTTCTGTAAAACCAATTTTGATTTTGTATCCATTTTCGAGCCAGCGCAATTGTTCGAGACTTTCTGCAATTTCTAATGGAGACTGAGGTAGCTCAGTAATAGCTTTTAAAATATCTTTACGATAGCCATAAAGCCCAATATGTTTATAAAATAGGTGCTTTGAAACCCAGTTTGTGTTTTTATGTCCACGAAGATAGGGTATAGGCGATCTAGAAAAATAAATTGCCTCATTATTTTTTGAAATTACAACTTTTGGTTTGTGAGGATTAAAAATGTCATCTTTATTATTTATTGGTTTTACAAGAGTAGCAATTTGAGTTTTCTTTAATTTAAAACATAATTTAATTTCGTTAAGCTGTTCTGTTTTAATAAATGGTTCATCTCCTTGTATATTAATTACCACATCATAGGTTTTGTTTTCAAGTAACTCAATTTTATCTATAGCTTCTGCACATCTATCAGTTCCGCTTTTATGTTTCTTTTTTGTCATAACAACCTTGCCACCAAACCTTTGCACTTCCACTAAAATTCTTTCGTCATCAGTTGCAACATATACCTCCGAAAATACTTTTTTTGCCTGTACGTAAACAGTATGAATCATCGTTTTGCCGTTAATGTTTATAAGTGGTTTGCCCGGAAACCGTGTAGAAGCGTATCGTGCAGGTATTATTGCAATAAAGTCCATAAACTAATTTAAAATTCGGGTTAAAAATAAGAAATTTTAACGTCAATAATAAGATTTTATACAAATAATACACTTATTTTGTATTTATGAATAAAACACTTACTGACAATATTAATAAAATAAGACCACGCAAAGTTATTTTGCCGGTATTCTTAGGATTGGGAATTGTTGGTTGGTTTATATATAGAGATTTTCATAAAATAGAATTTTCGGATTTTGACTTTTCATATTACTCTCTTTTATTTATTGGTTTTGCAGTACTAATGATGGTTTTGAGGGATGTGGGATATATAGTGCGTTTGAGAATTTTGTCGTCTAATGAACTAAGCTGGCTCAAATGTTTACGAATAATATTGTTGTGGGAATTTGGATCGGCAATTACACCTTCTGCGGTTGGAGGGACTGCTATTGCTACTTTATTTATTTGGAAAGAAGGTCTCTCCTTAGGAAAAAGCACATCGATTGTTGTTGCAACTTCTTTTCTTGATGAATTGTATTTTAGCCTAATGTTTCCGTTGATTTTTATCGTTTTTAGTAGAGCAGAGCTTTTTCATGTAGTTGGTTCATCAGCAATTGCAAATCAATTTCTAATTTTTGCCTTAATAGGATATGGCGTAAAATTATTCTGGACTATTCTAATGGGATATTCGATTTTTATCAATCCAAAATTTATTGCATCCATTATAACAGGGATTTTTAAACTTAAATTCCTTAAAAAATGGAAAGCCTTAGCTAACAAAATGACCATCAATTTTGAAATATCCAACCGAGAATTAAAAACTAAGAATTTTAAGTTTTGGTTAAAAGCCTTTTTTACAAGTTTTATTTCATGGACTTCAAGATATTGGGTGCTTAATTTCTTGTTGATTGCATTATATTATTCTTTAAAATATGATATGTATGTACAGTTTTTAAGCATGCATGACCACTTTTTAATTTTTGCCAAACAATTAGTTATGTGGATAATGATGTTGATTATGCCAACACCAGGTGGTAGTGGCTTTGTAGAAACAATATTTAATTCATATATGGTAGAATTTGTTCCAGTTACAGGTTTTGTTGTAATAATGGCACTTGTCTGGCGAATGCTTACTTATTATCCATACTTATTTATTGGAGTTTTTCTTGCTCCAGCATGGGTAAATAAAAATTTCAAAAAAATAAAACTTAAAAAAAGAACGCCAAAAAAATAATCTTTTATACATTTGTAGAAACACTAAATATTATGAAAACAATTGGATTTGCTTGCGACCACGCTGGATTTATACTCAAAAATAAACTTATTGAGTTTGTAACAACTCTTGGATATCAAATCAAGGACTTTGGAACTTGGTCTCTTGATAGTTGCGATTATCCCGATTTTGCTCATCCACTTGCAAATGCTATCGAAAATAAAGATTGTGATTATGGTATTTCTATTTGCGGAAGTGGAAACGGTATAAATATGACGGTAAATAAGCATCAGGGCATAAGATCTGCTTTATGCTGGAATAAAGAAATATCGGAGCTTGCTCGATTACATAATAATGCAAATATTTGTGCTTTACCTGCAAGATTTATTTCCGAAGAATTGGCAAAAGAAATCGTTAAGATATTTTTGAGTACAGATTTCGAAGGTGGAAGACATATTAATAGAATAAATAAAATACCAATTGGGTAGGTATATTTTTTTTCATAGTGAGCATTGCCATAATTCCAATTGTTGGTTGTGTTAACGACAAATTTAACAAAAGAGCTTCGTCAATTCTGAATACTTTATTATTTGACAAACTCATAGTATTTGGGTTTTAGTTTTTGTTCATTTTGCCGTAATAAAAATTATTGCAGATTTTTAATTATTTTTTGATACTAAAAAACTAAAGTGTATTTTTGAAAAAAAACAAAATGGACATCAGCCAACATTTTATCGAAGCAAAAAAAACTCTTGACGAGTTTATTCAAAACAAGGACAATTTTGAAAAAATTGAACAAGCAGGACAACTAATTGTAAGCTCTATTAAAAATGGTGGAAAGGTTATTAGTTGCGGCAACGGTGGTTCAATGAGCGATGCCATGCATTTTGCCGAAGAGCTTACAGGGAATTTTCGTGAGAAACGTCGAGCTATTCCAGCAATTGCCATAAGCGACCCTTCCCATATTACTTGCACTGCAAACGATTTTGGATTTGATTTGATTTTTTCGAGATATATCGAAGCTCTTGGAAATAAAGGAGATATTCTATTAGCAATCAGTACAAGCGGAAACTCAGCTAATGTAGTTGAAGCTGCGAAAACTGCTAAAGAAAAAGGTCTTAAAATCATTGCTCTTACTGGTAATGATGGCGGAAAAATTAAAGAACTTGCAGATGTAGAAATTCGAGCACCAAAATCAAAATACTCCGACAGAGTCCAAGAAATTCATATAAAAGTTATTCATAGTTTGATTGATTATATTGAGAGCAACATAAATGATTAAGATTCGGAGTTAAGGGTTTGTCAAATAATAAAGTATGCAGAATTGATGAAGCTAGTTTATTGTTTTACAATCCCTAAGATTCAGCTGTTTTTTATATCACTCGATTCAACTCTAAACACTTAAAGTACGTAATAATGAAAATACATTTTATAGCTATCGGAGGTGCTGCAATGCACAATTTGGCAATTGCACTTTACAAAAAAGGGTGCATTATTACTGGCTCAGATGATGAGATATTTGAACCATCAAAATCAAGACTTGATAAATATAATTTATTACCAAAAGAATTTGGCTGGTTTCCCGAAAACATAAATGATAAAATTGATGTAATTATTTTGGGAATGCATGCCCGAAAAGATAATCCCGAACTTTTACGAGCACAAGAACTCAAACTTCAAATATATTCTTATCCTGAATATCTCTACGAGCAAACAAAAAATAAAAAACGAATTGTAGTTGGGGGCAGTCATGGAAAAACTACAATTACATCAATGATAATGCATGTTCTTAAAAGCACAGATGTAAAATTTGATTATATGGTTGGAGCCAATATTAAAAGCTTTGAAACTATGGTTCAACTCGAAGAAAATAATAAAATTGCAGTCATCGAAGGAGATGAATATTTATCATCACCTATTGATCTTACACCAAAATTTCACTGGTACAAACCACATATTGCTATTTTGACTGGCATAGCTTGGGATCACATTAACGTTTTTCCGACATTTGACAATTATGTTAAACAATTTGAGATTTTTATCAATAAAATAGAAGATAAGGGGAAACTTTTCTGGTTCGAGGAAGACGAATATTTAAAGAAAATTGCAAATAAAAATGATAAAATTATATCTAATTCATACAATAAATACGAATACTTTACTGATGAAAACTCGCAAGTTTGTGTGAAATTTGAAAATAAAATTTACAAAATGAGTGTTTTTGGCGACCATAATATGCAAAATATAAATGCAGCACGTTTGGCATGTATCGAAGCTGGAGTAAGCGAAACACAGTTTTGGGAAACTATTCACAACTTCGAAGGAGCGGCAAAAAGGCTTCAGCTAATCAAAGAAACAGATAATACCAGTTTTTATATTGATTTTGCACATGCACCGTCAAAATTAAAAGCAACAATTAATGCTTTGAAGCAAAAATACCCACAACGAAAACTTATAGCCTGCATTGAATTACATACATTTTCGAGCCTCCAAAAAAACTTTATCCCTCAGTATAAAAATTGTATGAAAAATGCAGATATAGCAATTGTATATTACAATCACGATGTGCTGAAACATAAAAAATTGCCCGAAATAGAAGAAAAATTTGTCGAAGAATCCTTTGGTAGAGAGACAATCGTGTTTACCGATACAAAAAAACTTAAAAACTTCCTTACGGAGCAAAATTTTAGTAACACAAACCTTTTAATGATGAGTAGTGGCAATTTTAATGGAATAGATTTTGTAAAGTTTGCCGATCAATTGATAATTAATTAACTCTTACAAATATTTGAAAATGAAAAAACATCTTGCAATAATTATTTTAGTTCTGTCTTTGGGCTTTGTTTCTTGTTCGGTACAAAATGTTGTTATAAGTAATCCAAGTGGTATCGAAGCCGAGGAGTTAAGCATGAAAGCCGTAAAGTTAAAGATTTTCATCCCCATTGAAAACCCAAATAATTTTTCTTTCAAAATTAAAAATGCTAATCTTGACTTATTAGTAAACGGTAGAAATGTCGGAAAAATTACAAAAATTGACAAATTGAAAATTCCAGCAAACTCAAAAGAAACATATCCAGTTTCGTTCGAGATAAGCCCAAAAGAAGCTTTAACAAATGTTTTGTATCTTGTTGGAGAACTAAACAGGCGTAAACCCGAGCTCGAAGTTAATGGAACAATTACTGTAGCAAAGTTTGGCATTCCCAAAAGAATAAAAGTAAATCACAAACAAAACATTGACAAGTTTTAAATATTTTGTATTTTTACAAAAAATATGAGTTATGAAAAAAACACTCTTTATATTATTCTCACTGATATTAGCAGGGATAACAATGTTAGGTCAAAACATTGAACCTGTCGAAATAGGATACTTTAATTCTAATGCTTATAGTGGAAAGGTTTCGATTACCCAAGATGTTAAAATAGAGAATTTTATGGAAACTTATGTGGGACTTAACAAAAAACGGCGAGGCTTTTATGGTTATAGAGTAAAAATATACGCTCAAAACAATCAAAACGCTCGTAGTGAGGCAAACGCAATAAGGCTAAAATTTCAAAACAGTAAACATAAAGCGTATGTAACATATACCGAACCTAATTTTGAGGTTGTTGTAGGTAATTTTACAAAACGTTTTCATGCAATTACACTTTTACACGAACTTGAGGATAATTATCCTGAAGCATATATTATTAAAACGATTATTGAGTGTCCAAAATATTAGTTTTATAATGGAAATTACAGACCTTAAATATTTACAAGCGACATCGAAAAATATTCGTATAGATATTATAAAATCAATTTCTGCGGCAGGCTCGGGACACCTTGGAGGCTCACTTGGACTTGCAGATATTTTTATATTCTTATATTTTAGATTTCTTGTTCACAATCCATCAAACCCAAACTGTGCAATGCGCGATAAACTTGTATTATCAATTGGGCATGTTGCTCCAGTACTTTATGCAAGTTTGGCTCATGCAGGATATTTTGACAAACAAGAGTTAAAAAATCTTCGTAAAACTGGAAGCATGTTGCAAGGACATCCGTCTTTAACAAGTGGAGTGCCAGGGATAGAAACTGCATCGGGCTCATTAGGACAAGGTTTAAGTATTGCCATTGGTATGGCTTTGGCTGATAAATGTGATAACATCTCTCGTAAAATTGTTTGTATTTGTGGTGACGGAGAACTGCAAGAAGGACAAGTTTGGGAGGCAGCAATGAGTGCAGCACATCACAAACTTAAAAATATAATTGCAATTATAGATAAAAACAATGTTCAGATTGATGGGAAAACCGCAGATGTAATGAATATTGACCCTTTGAAACCAAAATGGGAAGCTTTTGGTTGGAATGCTATTGAATGTAATGGCAACGATTTCGAGTCTATAGAATCTTGTTTTTCAAATCTTAATCCTAACATTCCAAATGTAATAATTGCAAATACAAAAATGGGCAAAGGCCTTGCTGAGATAGAAAACAACTATCACTGGCACGGAAAAGCACCAAATACCGAAGAATGTAATCGGTTTTTAAATATTCTCGTTTAAAACTTTATCTTTACAACAAAAAAATATGCGTAGATTGATTTTTCCTGTTAGCTTAGCCGTAATATTTGTAGCAATATTAGTTTATGGCTTATTTTTTCATAAATCAAAAAAATTTAAAATTGAAAACCGTTCGCAGCTTGTGGACCCACATATCGGCACCGATTTTCACGGACATACTTTTCCTGGGGCAACTTTACCTTTTGGAATGGTGCAACTAAGTCCAGATACTCGCCTTGATGGTTGGGATGGCTGTTCTGGTTTTCATTACAGCGACTCTATAATTTATGGTTTTTCACACACACATCTGAGTGGTACAGGTGTAGCCGACTATGCGGATATTTTAATTATGCCTTTTGTAAAGTCAAATCCCGATTTGTTTTCAGATGATTTTACATCCAAATATGAAAAAACTTCGGTAATTGCAAAACCAGGATATTATTCGGTTTATTTAAAAGATTATAATATTGATGTTGAACTTACCTGCAGCCGTAGAGTAGGTTTTCATAAATATAGATTTCCAAAAGCCGATGAGCAATATATATTATTAGATTTAGAACATCGAGATAAGCTTTTAGAATGTTATGTAGAACAAATTAGTAATACTCGTTTTGTAGGATTAAGACGTTCGCAGTCATGGGCAGAAAACCAATATCAGTATTTTGTAATAGATTTTAACCAAGCTGTAAGCATTGCTGATTACAAAATATTTGAACAATCTGACACAAGTAGAAGCAAAAATAAAATTGATCTTGAAAATATCGGAAAAAATAATTATTCAAAACTTATTTTTAAAATAAACCCGACCGACTCTAAAAATCTATTTGTAAAAGTAGGTTTGTCGGCAGTTAGTGCAGAGGGAGCGATTAAAAACCTAATATCCGAAATTCCTGACTGGGATTTTGAAGAAACAATAAAAAAAGCAAGCAATGAATGGGATAAGGAATTAAGTAAAATTTTAGTTTACGGAGCAACACCTGAAGAACAAACAGTCTTTTATACAGCACTATACCACAGTTTTATAGCACCAAATATTTTTTCGGATATTGATGGTTCATTTCGAGGAACTGATAATAAAACATATAAAACGAAGGAGCACGATACTTATACTGTTTTCTCGCTTTGGGACACATATAGAGGAGCACACCCATTGTTTACAATTACTCAACAAGAAAGAACTAAGGATTTTATTAAAACATTTCTTGACCAATATAAATATGGCGGTCAATTGCCAGTTTGGGAGCTTGCCGCCAACGAGACCATGTGTATGATTGGATATCATTCTGTTCCTGTAATAGTTGATGCGTATTTTAAAGGTATTCGAAATTTTGACGCTAAATATGCTCTTGAGGCAATGATTGCAGCCGCAAAGGAAGACAGGCTCGGAAAACCAGAATTTGCCAAATATGGATATATCCCTCTTGATATGGAACACGAATCTGTATCCAAAGCCTTGGAGTATGCGTATGACGACTGGTGTATTGCACAGTTTGCAAAAGCAATAGGTAATACTGATACTTATAACGAATTTATCGAAAGGTCGCAGTATTACAAAAATGTGTTTAATCCTAATAATGGATTTATGCAAGCAAAAATTAATGCAGCATGGCAATTTCCTTTCGACCCTGCCGAAGTTAACTATAATTTTACCGAAGCAAATTCGTGGCAATATAGCTTTTACGTTCCACAAGACATCTTAACATTTATCGAAATGCACGGTGGTAATGAGAAGTTTGCTGATAAACTTGATGAGATGTTTTCGGCAAGCACCCAAACTTCGGGAACTCATCAGGTGGACATAACAGGATTAATTGGACAATATGCACATGGAAACGAACCCAGCCATCACATGGCTTATTTATATAATTATTGTGCCCAACCCTGGAAAACTCAAGAAGTTGTACGCAAGATTATGAGCGAACAATACAGCGAAATGCCCGATGGTCTTTGTGGTAACGAAGATTGTGGACAAATGTCAGCTTGGTATGTTTTAAGTGCTTTAGGTTTTTATCCTGTAAATCCAGCAAACGGAATTTATGACCTCGGCAGTCCTGTTTTTGATACTGCCGTATTGCAATTAGAAAACCACCGACACTTTACTATAATTGCACACGAAAACAGTAAAAATAATATCTATGTTCAATCAGTACAACTAAATGGTCGAGCATATAATAAAACTTATATCACGCATAAACAAATTATGCAAGGCGGAAAACTTGAGTTTTTTATGGGAGATAAACCAAACAAAACACGGGGAGTAAATCAAGAAGATATATACGTATCTCGCATAACTGAAAACTTAATAAGTCCAGTTCCATACACAAACTATCAACATAAGTCTTTTCAAGATTCGATTTTTGTAAGCCTTGACCGTTACGACAAGGACGCTAAAATATTCTACTCTCTAAATAATGACATTAACAACAATCCCATAAAATATGAGGGTGCAATTTTAATTAAAAAAAGTACGGACTTACAAGCGTACTCAGAATCTCTAGGTAAAAAAAGGAGTAAAACAGTAGTTGCTAAATACACATTAATACCCGATCGCAGAACCATCGACATAAAAAGTAAATATAGCCAACAATACTCTGCAGGAGGCGATAACGCTCTGATTGATTACGTAAAAGGATCAAATTGGTTTCGTAGTGGCTTGTGGCAAGGTTACAAAGGACAAAATTTTGAGGCAGTTGTTGATTTGTTAGAGGTAAAAGACATAAATCGGATAAATGCTCGTTTTTTACAGGACACTAAATCGTGGATATTTTTTCCTAAAAAAATAAGATACTTTGCTTCTCAAGATGGAAAAAACTATTCCAATATCTATGAAGCTCCGTCAACAATGTCTGATAAAGATGAGGCTGTTCTAATTCAAGAGTTTATTTTTAAACCCGAAAATCTAAAAGCTCGATACATAAAAATTATAGCAGAAAATTATGGCGTACTTCCTGCGTGGCATCTTAGTCCAGGTTTTGATTCTTGGTTATTTATTGATGAAATTGAAATTGAATAAAAATTGTTGGGCGTATCGCTGAAATAATACCATAAATTATGGTAAAAACTGATTTAAAGAACACTATTGTCCGATAAATCTTAAAAGTTTTATTGAACAGTAATGTTAACAAAAACATAAATATTTAGTAAATATAATTTTAATTTTGTAATATTACACTTTAAATAAGTATGTGAATGTTGGCGTGTAATTAGTCTAATTAATTAATAGTGTATATCTTTCAATGATTATACACAAAATTTGTAAAAAGATGAAAATCTACAATCTTGGCGGTAAAGGAACACTAATAGATCAATTTATTTCCGAAATTCGGGATTCCGAAATTCAGTTAGATCGTGCAAGGTTTCGTAATAATCTTGCTAGAACTGGAGAAATTATGGCTTATGAAATAAGTAAAGTCCTCCCATTTACAGATGAAGATATTACAACAAGTTTGGGAATAGCAAGTGTCCCCACCATGGCAGAACAGCCGGTATTGGCTACCGTTTTAAGAGCAGGATTGCCATTCCACCAAGGTTTTGTCAATTATTTTGACCATGCTGATAGTGCTTTTATTGCTGGATACCGTAAATATGATAAGGACGGTGGTTTTGAAATACAAATCGACTATATAACTTCGCCGCCAATTGATGACAAAATAGTAATTATAAATGACCCAATGCTTGCCAGCGGTGGAAGCATAGAGTTAGCATATAAAGCTTTGCTAAATTATGGTAATCCCAAACATGTTCATATCGCCGCAATTATTGCAAGTAAAGAGGGTATTGATTATATTGAAAGAGTATTGCCTGAAAGTAAAATTACCTTATGGGTTGGAGCAATTGATGATGAGCTAACAGTAAAATCATACATAGTTCCTGGTTTAGGTGATGCTGGCGACTTAGCATTTGGTTGTAAATCAGACAACTAATCACTGAAGCACAAACCTTGCAGTTGTCCGACTACGTTGTTCTAACAAAATCCTTTTACCTGACGTCATTTTAACAATAGAATCATCGGTATAATACCTGATAGTTACTAATTGTAAATCTGTATTATATTTTACAAAATACTCCTTACTTAAATCTTCTATCAGTTTATCAAAATTCCTATTATTGCCATCTATTGCGGCCGAAAAACTAATTGCTGAATTTTGTGTAATATTTACTTTAATTTTGTATTGCGTAAATAAAGCAAACAATTTACTAATGTTCTCCTCAACTACAAAAGAAAAGTCCTTAGGCGAAACAGAAAGTAATATTTGATTAGCTTTAAAAATATAAATAGGGATTAAATCCAGTTTGTAATCTATTTTTTTTACTTCAGTACCTTTCTTTTTGTAATCAACAAAAGAGTTCACATATAAAGGGATGTTTTTATTCTCAAGAGGTTTAATTGTTTTTGGATGAATGACTTTTGCTCCATAAAAAGCAAGTTCTATTGCTTCGCGAAAGGATAAATAATCCAATTTTTCGGCAAAGTTACAAATTGAAGGATCGGCATTCATAATACCTGGAACATCTTTCCAAATCACAACACACTCTGCATCAAGAAGATATGCCAAGCCAGATGCAGTATAATCTGAACCTTCCCTTCCCAAACTTGTGTTTTTGCCAAATTTATCTCTACCAATAAAACCTTGAGTAATATAAATTTTATTATTATCTAAAAACTTATTTTTTATTAATGCTTTTGATTCCTCCCAAAGTATTTTTGCATCACGGAAATTGGAGTCTGTTACAATTATATTTCTAATATCAACAAGTGAATTTTCTACACCATTAATATTCAAATAAGTTGAAAGAATATATGAACTCAATAATTCTCCGTAACACGCAATACTGTCATACACTTCGTCATACGAAGTATTAGAGGGTAAATCGAGAATCTCTTTTAACTGATTAAATATATTCGTAATGCCAATTTCGAATTCATTATATTTTACACCAAATGCACTTTTGGCAAAATTTATATGAAATGATTTAATTTTTTCAAAAATTTCAAGTTTTAATGGTTCATTATTTAGATACGCATCTACAAGCTTTTCGAGTTTATTTGTGGTCTTATCAATTGCCGAAACAACTATTACAAGATCTTTTTTATCAGAAATTATGTCGATAATAGTTTTTAAGGCTTCTGCTTTTTTTAACGAAGCACCACCGAATTTATAAATCTGCATCTTTATCTTTAGTTTTTTTTGGTTTACTTTTTTTGGAATCCATGTTTTGTGTAAGCTGTTGAACAAATTTATACTGAGATAAAAATTCTTTAAGCACAACTCGTAATACTGTATAACCGGGTATTGCCAACATCATTCCTAATACTCCATAAATACTGCCCGCAATAATAATTACAAAGAATATTTCGAGTGGGTGAGCTTTAACACTTTTAGAATAAATTAGTGGTTGAAAAACAATATTGTCAGTTAGTTGAGCTACTGCCACTACGCCAATTATTTTCAATATTAGAGGCATAATTTCAGTATAAAAATCTAACTGAATATTTGCAGTAGTAATTAAAATAATACCAATTGTCGCTCCAATCCATGGACCTACATAAGGAATAACATTAAGTACTCCACCAATCATACCTACTAATAAAGCTAAGTCGAATGGCACACCAATAAGATACAATCCTAAGGTAAATAATGTCATCATAAATAATGTTTCTAAAATAACGCCAAGGAGATAACGAGCAATTAAATTTCTAATAGAGTTTAAAACGTTTTGGGCTTTCTCCTCATAATTTTTTGGAATTATCATTAACACGCCTTTATCAAACAAGTGTGTATCCTTTAAAAAGAAAAAGCAAATAAATGTAATTGAGAATATTGATAAAAACAAATTCCAAGCTGTACCTCCAAGATCATTTATAAAATTACCTACAGAAGTAAAACTAACTATTGATGTAATTCTTTCGATAACGAAATCTTCAGTAGAAAAGTTCGGCTGATTAATAATAGGTGTTTGCTGAATAAAATCATCCAAGTTTTTAATTGGTTTTTCTAATCCTTCAGATATTGTTTCTATATCAATTGCTTGAAATTCGCCAATTTGATCAACTACCAACGGTATAAGTAATCTAAATGCTAAGACAATAATAAACCACATCGTAGCAAGAGTAACAAGTGCCGCAATCCATTTTGGGATAACAAATTTTTTAATGCGCATTCTCCTAATAAACTTTACCATCGGACTTCCCAGAGTTGCAAAAAGAAGAGCAATTAAAATCCAGCCTATAATATGGGTAAAATAAATTACAAACAGTATTAAAATTCCTAGTCCGAAAGCCCCAACAATGTACTTCTGATATTTTTCCATTATTTAATTTTTTACGAAAATACTTAAGATTTCATAAAAAAAGCCCTCTGAAGATAAAAATTTTCAACAGAGGGCTATAATAATGTAAAAAAATGTGATTATAAATTAAATTCTTTCTTTATAATATCGACATAATCGAGTTTTTCCCAAGTAAATAATTCAACACTTATATTTTTTGATCCCGAATAAGGCGATTCGAAATGTTTTTCGACAACTACAGGAGTGCGACCAAAGTGTCCATAAGATGCAGTTTCGCGATAAATAGGATTACGAAGTTTCAATCTTTTTTCGATACTTATTGGTTTTAGATCAAAAATAGTTTTGATTTTTTTTGCAATATCGGAGTCTGTCATATTTACTTTTGCAGTTCTATATGTATCCACAAATACTCCCACAGGTTCTGCGACTCCGATTGCATAAGCAAGCTGTATTAAAATTTCGTCAGCTACACCGGCGGCAACAAGATTTTTGGCAATATGCCGAGCAGCATAGGCAGCAGAACGGTCAACTTTAGAAGGATCTTTGCCACTAAAAGCTCCACCGCCATGAGCACCTTTTCCACCATAAGTATCAACTATAATTTTACGTCCTGTTAAACCAGTATCACCGTGAGGACCACCAATAACAAATTTACCCGTAGGATTAACATGTAAAATAAAATCATCTTTGAAAAGAACTTTTATTCTTTCGGGTAAGTCGGCAATAACTCTTGGCAACAATATTGTTCGCACATCTTCTTTAATCTTGTCAAGCACTTTTTGTTCGTCCTCATCAAAATCATCGTGCTGAGTAGAAACTACGATAGTATCAATTCTTTGTGGAATATTATCTTCGTTATATTCAATTGTTACCTGAGATTTTGAATCGGGGCGAAGATACTTCATTTGTTTCCCTTCTTTACGAATATCGGCCAGCACTTGTAAAATTCGATGAGAAAGATCAAGAGGCAGAGGCATAAAATCGTCTGTATCTCTACAAGCGTAACCAAACATCATCCCTTGGTCTCCAGCTCCTTGTTCTTTATTCAATTCCTTATTTTCAACTACACCTCTATTAATATCGGGCGATTGTTCGTGAATTGCCGATAATACGGCACATGAGTTTCCGTCAAAACGATATTCACTTTTTGTGTAACCAATATCATTAATTACCTTGCGTGCAACTTCTTGCACATCAACATAAGACGTAGATTTAACTTCGCCTGCAACAACAACCAATCCTGTTGATACAAGTGTTTCGCATGCTACTCTTGAATCAATATCAAAAGCCATAAATTCATCAAGAATTGCATCTGATATTTGATCTGAGACTTTATCAGGGTGTCCCTCTGATACTGACTCTGATGTAAAATAATAACTCATTATTACAAAATTTAATTATTAATAAATTAATTAAGGATTATGAGGATGTAGGCAAGACTGTTTTTTAGCATTTTTTATTTGTGGTTGCAAGCATCCAAATCCTTCCACTAAAACATTGCAAAAATATACAATATTTCTTAAAAAAAGAAATAAAACACATATTTTTTTATTATATTTGTCATTAAACTTAAAAAATTTACATTATGGCAAGGAATATCGAAGACGAAAAGGACGGATTAAATATTATTGGAAACGGCACCACATTAACTGGCGATGTTAGCTCAACAGGAGACATCAGGATTGACGGAAAGCTTCAAGGAAATCTCAACTCAAAATCTAAGTTAGTTTTAGGAGCATCTGGCAAACTTATTGGCGAAGTGTTTTGCAAAAATGCTGAAGTCTCGGGTCAAATCGAAGGCAAAATTACCGTTGAGGAGTTATTAGTGCTAAAATCATCCTCAAAAATTTATGGCGATATTATAGCCTCAAAATTATCAATTGAACCAGGAGCGGTTTTTACAGGCACCTGTAATATGGGTGGAAATGTAAAAAATCAGGAAATCAAAATAGATAAACCTGCCGATGGAGCAAAAAAACAAGGATAACAAAAAACCTATTCGCGAAGGGGTAAATAAATTTGTTAGATTTTCAACTTTAGCTTTTGAAATGGGAATAATTATTGGCGGAGGTACTTATGGTGGAGTTTACCTTGACGACTATTTTGAACTTAATACTCCTGTGTTTACAATAGTATTATCTCTATTCGCAGTGTTTGCGTCTTTATACCTAGTAATTAAACAAGTAAACAATGTCAATAAAGATTAATAATATAAAATCAATATTGCATATAAGTTTTATTGGAATAATTGTTTTTATAATCCATTATGCATTATTATATTTTTTTCGTAGATATATTTATGCTCCCGATTTATTATTGATACATCCTTTTATGATGTCGATTACTATTTTATCGATTATTAGCATAAAAATAATATCCCGAAAAGCTAAGTTTCAGATGCATGGGTATGCTTTCTTAATTAGCAGCCTTGTAAAAATGTTTTTGTCAGTCTTTTTCTTACTGCCTGTATTCCAAAATGACGGTTTATTCAGAAAAGAATACGTTATTCAGTTTTTTATGATATATTTCATTTATTTAATTGCAGAAGTTTTTTATCTTGTTCAAGATTTTAAAAATAAAATAAAATAAAGTTTTTGATTATTTAATTGGAAATTGATTTTGAAAATGTAAATTTGTAGTTGCACATTTAAGTCGATATATTAGTATGAATAAATTATATTTATTAATAGTTCTGAGTTGTCTTTTTATGATAAACGGAAATATCTTTGCTTCGGAAGTAGAGCAAGAAAAAGAAGACAAGTTTGATGTTAACAAATTAATCATGGCCCATATTAAGGATGCACATGATTGGCATATTTTAGACTATACTGATAAAGCTGGTAATAAAGTTCCAGTATCTATCCCTTTACCTATAATATTAATACACAACGGACAATTTGATATTTTTATGTCAAGTAAGTTTGAACATGGACATAAAACCGTAACTAAAGGAAACAACACATATTTATTAGATGATAACACAATATACCTAGCCGATGCAAATGGAGAGTTAAGCTATGAAGAAAAAGAGGGAGCACATATTGTTTTAAACGAAAAACCCTTAGACTTTTCAATAACAAAAAATATCTTTTCGATGATGATTGTTTCTGTGTTGCTGCTTCTTGTCTTTTTAAGCATGGCAAAAGCATATAAACGTAATCTTGGAAGACCTAAAGGATTGCAAGCTCTTTTAGAACCTGTAATTATGTTTGTTAAAGATGAAATTGCTTTCCCAAATCTTGGTAATAAAACCAATAAATTTCTCCCTTTTCTATTGACAATTTTCTTTTTTATTCTGTTTAATAATTTAATGGGTATTATTCCTATTTTTCCTGGTGGGGCAAACGTTACCGGTAATATTGCAGTTACTATGACTTTGGCTTTATTTACTTTTTTTGCAATAAACCTTAGTGGGAATAAAAATTATTGGAAACATACACTTTGGATGCCAGGCGTTCCAGTTTTTATAAAACCTATTTTGGCAGTAGTTGAGATAATGGGGATGATTGTTAAGCCAGTTGCTTTAACAATTCGTTTGTTTGCAAACATTACAGCAGGGCACATTATTATTCTTAGTCTTGTTTCACTTATATTTATTTATGAATCATTGGTTATGTCGCCAGTTTCGGTTTTGTTTGTTTTGTTTATGAACTGTCTCGAACTCTTAGTAGCATTTCTGCAAGCATATATTTTTACAATGCTTTCGGCTTTGTTTATTGGAATGGCAGTAGAAGAAGCTCATTAAAATGAAATTTTTTATGTTTAACGTTAATATATATTTATTATGGTAGGAATTCCAGCATTTGGTGCTGCTTTGGCAGTAATTGGTGCCAGTTATGGCATCGGTAAAATTGGTAGCTCTGCAATGGATGCAATTGCAAGACAACCTGAGGCTGCAAAAAACATTCAGTCGGCAATGATTATTGCTGCTGCTCTTGTTGAGGGTGTTGCTTTATTTGGTGTTGTTGTTGCATTGCTGCAAAGCTAAAATGACTTACATTTCCCGTTGGGCGATTGGCTCCGGGAAATGTTTTTTTATAAAACAATTAAAAAAATTACGATATGGATCTTGTAACACCAGGAATTGGATTAATCTTTTGGACAGGGATTATTTTTGCAGTTTTGCTCTTTGTTCTAACAAAATTTGCATGGAAACCAATTAACAATATGATTTCAAAACGAAATCAAAGCATAGAAGATGCCTTAAATCAAGCCGAAATTGCTCGCGAAGAAATGAAAAAATTGCAAGCCGATAATGAGAAAATTTTTGCCGAAGCACGCATAGAAAGAGATAAAATGATGCAAGAGGCACGAGAAATTAAAGACCAAATAGTTGGACAGGCAAAAAATGAGGCTCAAATAGAAGTAGATAAAATCAAAAAAGCTGCTAATCGAGACATCATCGCTCAAAAAACTGCTGCAATGGAAGAAATCAGAAATCAGGTTCTTGATTTATCGGTACTTGTGGCCGAAAAGGTTATTAGAAAAGAACTTAAATCAACACCACAGCATGAGCAACTGATAGATGATTTGTTGAAAGATGTAAAACTTAACTAATTATGAATCAAGGTAAAATATCGGTTAGATATGCAAAGGCAATTTTTATGCTTGCAAAGGAAAAAAATATTTTAGATAAGGTATATAAAGATTTTAAACTTATTCGAGAAACTATTAAAGAAGCATCAGAGTTTGATTTGATTATCTCAAGTCCGACTGTTTCATCTGCTGATAAGCTTAATATTTTTACAAAAGTTTACAAAGATTCTGTTCATGAGATTACAATGCGTTTTCTTAGTTTGCTTGTTGACAAAAACAGAGAAATACACCTAGAAGATATTGCTAGATATTTTGAAACTATATACCGAAAAGAAAATAATATTAAGCAAGTTATAGTTACAACAACACATCCTATAAGTAATGATATAGCTCAAAATATTTCAAATCTTGTTGCAACTGGTTTTGCATCAACAGTTGAGATAAAAAGTGCTATCAAAGATGATATGATTGGCGGTATTATTCTAAGAATTGATAATCAGCAGCTGGATCTTAGTGTTAAAACGCAATTGCAAGAGATAAAAAAGAAATTAAAAAGTAAAACATAATTGATAATAATTTAATGAAATATAATAGTTATGGCAGATATTAGACCATCTGAGGTATCAGAAATTTTAAAACGTGAATTAGAAGGAATATCGGGCAAAATAAACTTAGAAGAAGTCGGTACAGTTCTTCAAGTGGGTGACGGAATTGCTCGGATACACGGGCTTGATAATGTTCAGGCAAATGAGCTTATTGAGTTTGATAACGGTATTAAAGGTATTGTTTTGAACCTCGAAGAAGATAATGTTGGAGCCGTATTACTTGGTCCAGGCGAAACAATCAAAGAGGGCGATGTTGTGCGTCGTTTACAAAGGATAGCCTCTATTATGGTAGGCGAAGAAATGTTAGGAAGAGTAGTAAACACAATTGGTGAGCCTTTAGATGGTAAAGGAGCAATTGGCGGTGAGCTTTTTGAAATGCCGCTTGAACGTATCGCTCCAGGTGTTATATACCGCCAACCAGTAAACGAGCCTTTGCAAACTGGCATCAAAGCCATAGACTCAATGATACCTATTGGTAGAGGACAAAGAGAACTTATTATTGGAGACCGCCAAACAGGTAAAACTGCAATTGCAATTGATACAATTATCAATCAAAAGCACTTTTACGAAAAAGGAGAACCTGTTTATTGTATTTATGTGGCTATCGGACAAAAAAGTTCAACAGTTGCAACTATTGCCAAAACATTAGAAACTTATGGGGCATTAGATTATACTGTAATTGTTACGGCATCAGCTTCTGACCCTGCCGCAATGCAATTTTATGCACCTTTTGCAGGTTGTGCAATTGGAGAATATTTTCGCGATACAGGTCGTCCAGCACTAATAATATACGATGATTTATCAAAACAAGCTGTTTCGTACCGCGAAGTTTCTTTATTACTTAGAAGACCTCCAGGACGTGAAGCATATCCAGGTGATGTTTTTTATCTGCACTCAAGATTACTCGAAAGAGCAGCTAAAATTATAAAATCCGATGAAATTGCTGCAGAGATGAACAATCTGCCAGATTGCCTTAAAGGAAAAGTAAAAGGCGGTGGCTCACTCACAGCTTTACCAATAATTGAAACTCAAGCTGGCGATATCTCAGCATATATTCCTACAAACGTGATTTCTATTACTGATGGACAAATATTTCTTGAATCAGGATTGTTTAATGCAGGTGTAAGACCAGCTATTAATGTTGGAGTGTCAGTATCGAGAGTGGGTGGTAATGCACAGATTAAATGTATGAAAAAAATTGCAGGAACACTTAAAATCGACCAAGCACAATTTAGAGAACTTGAAGCATTTGCAAAGTTTGGATCAGACCTTGATGCGGTTACATTATCAGTAATCGACCAAGGACGTAAAAATGTGGAAATATTAAAACAAAACGAACATAGCCCAGTTTTAGTCGAAAATCAGGCTGCAATTATTTATTGTGGTACTAATGGTTTGTTGAAAAATGTACCTATCAATAAAGTAAAAGATTTTGAAAAAGACTTTATTGACATTTTAAATCTTAATCATAAAGATATTATGGATAGATTGGCTAAGGGTGAACTAAGTGATGACATTACTGACATCCTTACTAAAAATGCAAACGAAGTAGCACAAAAATATAAAAAATAAGATTTGCTATGGCAGGACTTAAAGACATAAGAAGCAGAATTGCTTCGGTAAAATCAACGAGACAGATTACATCTGCCATGAAAATGGTGTCGGCAGCTAAACTTAAAAAAGCTCAAGACAAAGTAACTCAAATACGTCCTTATGCGAATAAACTCAAGGATGTTTTAAGCGAAGTAAGCTCAGGACTTGACAAAGAACACAAAGGGGCATATAATGTACAAAGACCTGTTGAAAATGCGTTGATTGTATTATTGACCTCTAACAGAGGGCTTTGTGGAGGGTTTAATGCAAATATTTGCAAAAAAGCAAAACAACACATTACTGATGATTTTGCTGAACTGCCAAAAGAAAATATAAAATTTGTTTGTATTGGCAAAAAAGCCAATGAATATGTAAAAAAATTGGGTTACGAAATTGTAAAATCAGGAAATGAACTGTTTGATGATGTGAGTTTTGAAAACTCTCTAGCCTATTCCAAATATCTTATGGATGAGTTTAAAAATGAAAACTACGATAAAATTGATATTATTTATAATAGTTTTAAAAATGCCGCAGTACATAATCAACTAATTGAAACTTTTTTGCCGATGCAAATAGAGACTGAAGAACAAAATAATCCTTCGGAGTACATTTTTGAGCCAGGAATGAAAGATATCATGGAGGAAATGATTCCAAAGTCTTTACGCATCCAATTTTTTAAAGCGATTCTCGATAGTAATGCAGCCGAACACGGAGCTAGGATGACAGCAATGCACCAAGCTACAGACAATGCAACAGAGCTTATTAAAGATCTTACACTAATTTATAACAAAGCCAGACAGGCAGCAATAACGAACGAAATTCTCGAAATAACAAGTGGTGCCGAAGCACTAAATGGATAAATAAAAAGCCTGATTAATCAGGCTTTTTGTTTTTTATAGCTTCAATAATTTCAAATAACTCGTCTCGTCTAATTGGTTTTGGCAAAAATCCGTCAAAGTCTATTTCAGTTAAGTTTATCAACTCATCTGATTGAGGGTAAGCCGTACATGCTATGACCGGAAGTTCGGGGCGTATTTTTTTAATCTCATATAAAGCCTCTGTACCATCAATTCCAGGCATTTTAATGTCCATAAAAACTATCGAAATATTCTTGTTTTCTTTTACTCGATCGATTGCCTCAAACCCAGTGACCGCTCCAATAACAGTAGCTCCTGCTTTAGTTAAAATTGTTTTTATTAAATGAAAATTAATTTCTTCATCCTCTGCAACTAAAACAGTTGTTGAAGACAAATCTACATCAATCGAAGGTTTATTATCTGTTAATCTTTTATTTGGACTAAACTTTGTAACAGGAATCTCAACGTAGAACTCCGTTCTAATATTTTCACCTTTCTTAATTTTTATACTACCACCTAAATGCTCGACATACAGTTTTGCTAAAATCAAATCTATTTGGTCTAAATTTCCACCTAGATTATGAGCTATATCCTGAGTAATAGCATCAAAATCACTAAAATTTATAGTGCTGATAACATCAGAACTGTCTTTAACAAATAAAATAAGTTTATTATTATTATTATTGCTATAACCAAAGCTAATCTCACCATCTACGATATTTTTAAACGAATTCGATAGTAAATGCAATATAATACGTTGAATCTTGACTTTATCCGCAACAATTATATTTGAAGTTTCTGTATCGCTATCTAAATTGAATTTGATATTTGAACTTTTAGCATCATTTTTAAATATATCGTATAGACCCAAGAAAATATCATTAATGTCGAATTTTTCTTGAATTACATTTATATCTTTTTCGTTAAATAAAACAATATTCGTGAACCCATCAATAATACTGTTAATTGTAAGTGCTGACTTTAAGATATTGCTATAGATGACAGGGTCTGATTGAGCATTCTTTATGCTAAGTAAAGTAAGAATAATATTATCAATAGGTGCTTTAATGTTTGTATATGCTTTTGAAATAAAATTAGATTTTTGCTTTTCGTTATGTTCGGCTTTGTTTTTAGCTTTTATCAGTTCTAACTCCAATGCTTTTTTTTCAGTAATATCCCTTCCTACACCAATAATTTCAACTATTTCATTGTTTTTATTTAAAATAGCTTTGTCGCTCCAGGCCAACCAGCGCAACCCGTTTATAGTAAGGGTTCTTTGCTCAACATAACAAGTATAAGGAGGCGATAATAATTTTAACATTGTTTTACTCGTCATTTCTTTATCATCCTCGTACACAAAAGGCATAAAGCTCTCATTTAATAATTCTTTCTCCGTTTTACCAAACACCTTGCAATAAGTTTCATTTACAAAAGTTATTCTACCGTGTTTATCAACTTTTACTATAAGTTCATTTTGATTTTTGACAAGTAATCTATATTTCTCTTCCTGATTGGCTAGCTCTATTTCTGCTCTTTTTCTATCTGTAATGTCTAAAATAACACCATCAATGTAATTCTCATCTTCGTCAATAACTATCTTACCTTTTTCCCACATATATTTAATTTGATCATCTTTAGTACGAATTCTGTATTCAATAATAAAGCTTTGATTTGTTGATATGCTCTTTCTTATTTTTGAATAAACATGTTTTCTGTCATCGGGGTAAATTATATCGTTAAAGCTATGTTTGTCGTTCACAAAGTATTCTGTAGTATATCCTGTGATATTTATTGTTTCTTGAGACATAAAAAGCATAGTCCAGAATTTATCCATTTTACATCGATAAACTATTCCTGGGATATTACCAATTAATCTGCTTTTCTGCTCTTCAATATCAAGAAGTTTTATCTCATTTTCTTTTTGAATAGTTACGTCCCTAAGATGTTCAATTACTCGCCACACCTTAGTTTCATGATTTTTTATTGGATAAGCTCTAATATCGAACCATTTGTTAGATTCTGGGAAGTATCTTAAAGTTTGATTAATACTCCCGGTTTTTATACTTTTTTTTGCAGGGCAATCATCGCATTCGTATGTTAGACCCATAAGTTTATAACACTGTTTACGTATCTCCCCTTTTTCATTAGGTTTCAAAAAATCGCATCCAGCTTTATTATAAAATAAAAGATTAAAATCAGCATCATGTACGAACAAAATATCTGGAATACAGTCTAACACTTGCTTATCAAAAGCCATATCTGATTTATTCTGGAGTTTTTCGTCATGTAAAACAAACAGCCTATAGCCGTCATTATCAGGTAGTTTTAACTCAAAACATGATTTAATCACATCATTTATTTTGATATATCCCAATGAACTTGCTTCAAATGTAATTTTCAACTTATCATTTGTGTTAGGGAAGGCTGCAAGATTATATAACTTAACTAAAACCTCATTGACAAAAACAACTTTATTGGATTTGTCAATAATAAAACATTGCTCATTTAAAGCGTTTGCAATGTCAAAAATGCGATTTAATTTAAGCGATTTATCAATTTCCACTACTTCATTTTTGATTGTAATGCTTGTTACGTATTATTTTTTGTAATGTTACAAATATTTTATACAACATGTGCATTTATAGTAAAAAAAACGTAAGGTTTTTACATTCGAGTTTAACAAAGCCTTTTTTATTCGATTAAGATCATTTAGCTATGCTTCAATATCTTCTTCGTGTTAAGGTTCATCACAATAGCACCAATTCGATATTATTAATAATACACTTATCACTCATTTGCCAAAATTTTTTTAAGCATCAGAATAAGTTACTCAGTATTGAGATTTAAAATTTGCACTATATGTTTTCCATAATATTAAGTTTTATTTGCTCAAATATATTGAGTAACCTGAGCAAGCCAAACTTAAATTACAGGTAGGTATTGTTAAATGATAAACTATTAGCTAAATTTTGCGTCATAAAAAACAACAAAATCCTCATTAATTCTGCATACTTTATTGTTTGACAAACCCTTAGATAAGAAAATAGCGTTTAAGCGAAGAGTAAGAACTCACAAACTTTATGTTTTCTTTACAATTATCTTCCGCCTTGTCTTTCTTTTGCTTGATTAACAACAATTGTTCTACCGTCAAGTTCGGCTCCATTAAGTTCTTCGATAGATTTTAGAGCAGCATCATCGTTTAACATTTCGATAAAACCAAAGCCTTTACTTCTACCAGTATCTCTGTCTGTAATAATTTTTGCAGACTCGACTTCTCCGTATTCCTCAAAAAAACTTTTCAAATCATTTGCCTTAATTGTATAAGGTAAATTTCCAATAAAAATATTCATTCAATTAAAATTATAAATTAAGTCACAAAAGTAGTTATATATTTTTATTTTCTCTTAGTTTTAGTAATATTTTTTGACTTTACACGAATTTTTTCTTTAGTTTACTCATTTTCAGGGGGTTTGAACATTCATTAGTGTTTTAAAATCGCATTATTTTATCACTTTGGTTTAACTTTTCCAAGGGGCTTGTTGCTTACAAGCTTATATACTCTATAAAAAAACCAATTTCTTTGCTGTTAGGCATCATTGGCAGGGTTTAATAATGTTTGATCCGATGGCAATCTAAACTTTAAGTATTTAATGTCTTTGTTCTCGCTATTCCACAATTTTTCATAATGTGTTTTTAATTGAAGAACATCAACGTAATGTTTAGACTTATAAAGATTATCTGTATCTACCAAAATTTCGAGATTATTAACTAGTAGTACTTGTTTAGTGTAATTATAAAGCGTGGTATCGTCAGTTTTTAAATTAATGCAAGCATTGTTCTTAAGAAAACTTTGATAATAAGAAAGAAATCGAGGGGATGTCAGACGTTTTTTGATTCTATTTTTTGGTCCTAATTGAGGATCTGGAAAAGTAATCCATATTTCATCTATTTCATTTTTCTCAAAGCATAAAGGGGTGAATTCGACTCTTGTTCTTATAAAAGCAATATTTTTAAGATTATACCCGATTGCGTTTTTTGCACCACGCCACATTCGCGCACCTTTAATATCTATTCCTATAAAATTTTTATTAGTATCTGTTTTGGCCATATAAACTGAATATTCCCCTTTTCCGCACCCTAATTCTAAACAAATGGGATTATTATTCTTAAAAAAGTCAGAATTCCATTTAGCTTTTAACTCAAAATCTTCAATTTTATCATAAAACAAAGTAGGTTCAAAAAAATGAGGGAAAGTTTTATTTTCTGCAAATTTCGACAATTTATTTTTTTTCGACATGCTAAACTAATTTGCATTAATTTTTTCTACTCTTAATCCAACGTCCATAACGCCTGGTAGGTTTTTTACTCTCATTGCTTGTTCAAATTCGATTCTATAAATCCCTTGATGGGAGAATCGAATATTATTTTTCCATGGGACTTGAATATCCCAGATATCCCCCATACCATCACCTAGCCAACGATTATCTTTGTTGACAAGGAGGCATTCTACTGTGTCTATATTTATAGTACCGTTTGGAGCGGATGATTTTACAAACAACCACAAATTATTGTATGGATATATGCTGGCATGACGGAGATTGATCAAAACGTTATATATATCGCTCGTATCATTAATTTCGAATTCAAATTTAGCAATATTTTCTTGAGCCCATATCCCATCCTCAATCTTTATGTAATCTTCATATACCTTATTCCTATCACAAGACATTAGGATAAGCATCAAAGATACGGCTAAAAGAATTTTAATCTTTTTTGTCATTTCGTATAGGTTTAAAATTACGTTTCTTTTTCTTTTTAACATTTTTATTCTTTTTATCAGGAGCATCAAATCTTGTCAGACTTTCAGAGTTTAACTCATCTTTATATATTGCATTTCGTCCACCAGGCTTTTCAAGTTCAAATATTTCGTCGGGAATAATCCCTTTTTTATTTAATTCCATAATTTCTTTGACTTTATTAACATGTAAAGCTCTGATTACAGGAATCTCATTAATTCTTACTTCGTAATACATAAGTTGTTTGAAAATGTCGTTTTTGATGTGAAACGCCTCTCCTTGTTTTGTTTTTAAACTTAGGATTTTTTCTGGGAATAGCTTACGTTCATTCAAATAAATAGGTAGTTCGTAATTTAAACAGCATTTAAGTTTACTACATTGTCCAGCGAGTTTTTGTGGGTTTAATGATAGCTCTTGCAGTCTAGCAGAGTTTGTTGAAACTGAATTAAAGTCATACAACCATGTTGTACAGCAAAGCTCACGTCCACAAGGTCCAATTCCTCCAATTCTACTGGCTTCTTGTCTGGCTCCTATTTGTTTCATCTCAATGCGAATGCGGAACTCTTCAGCCATTTTTTTAATCAATTCTCTAAAATCAACTCGTTCTTCTGCTATATAATAAAAAATTGCTTTCGTTTTATCTCCCTGAAATTCGACATCACCAATTTTCATAGATAATTTTAAATTATCGGCTATCTCCCGTGTACGAATCATGGTAGGCATTTCGAGACTAATCGCCTCACGCCATTTTTGAATATCAGAAGCTTTTGCTTTTCGATATACTTTTTTAGGAATGTCATCTTTGGATGGTTTTTGTTTTTTCATCTGAAGCATCGCAATATGACCAGTAGCAGAAATTATTCCGATGTCATGACCAGGCGATGATTCTACTGCGACAATATCTCCAGTTTGTAAAACAAGATTAGAGGTGTTTTCAAAAATTCCTTTACGTGTGTTCTTAAACCTTACTTCAACATATCTATCTTGAGTTAATGGGTCGTTAATGTCTTTAAGCCAATCATAAACATTAAGTTTATTGCAACAATCAATAATATTTATATTGGGACTGCTCTCATCAACATTTGATGTTGTACATCCTCTTTCGTATTCTCGGTCTGTCATAATTTTAATTTTTCCTAATAACTTTCATAATTTTAAATGCTGAGTCAGTAAAAACAAGCTTAGCATTTACATTGCGTTCAATGTGATAATGTGCTTCTTCAAATATTTGCACTAATTCATTAACATTTTCTTTATTTACAAATCTCGCAAATTTTTTCGAAAATTCCAATTCGGAGTTTGTCATATATATCACACTATCTAATTTTGTATTATATGCAAAATTTTCTCTTAGTAATACCAAACAATAATATAAAAAACCCTTTTGCTTTTCCCTAGGATTTTTTGCTAATTCTTCTGACAAATTTATTGCATCATGTATCTTATGGCTATAACAAGTCCTCATTAGTTCGGTAAACTTAGCGAGATTATATTCTGTTTCGTCATTTGTGATTATTTGATTGCGAGCTTCAAAAAGACTGCCATTGCTTATTTTTACAATGTCTGATGCCATACTTTCATTAATATTATATTGGTTAATGATGGCTCTTTTTAGTTGTTCATCTTCGATTCCTAATATTTTAACAGGCTGTGTTCGCGATCTGATAGTTGGCAAAATATCATGATGATTATCACTGATAGATATAATTATAGTGTTTTGTGGAGGCTCTTCAAGAATTTTAAGTATCTTGTTAGCACACGAACTATTCATTCGCTCTGGTAACCAAATAATCATAAATTTATAATCTGATTCAAACGTTTTTAAGTTTAATTTTTTGGCAATTTCAGAAGCCTCATCCGCAAAAATACTGCCTTGTTTATTATCACTAGCAATTGAAAACAACCACTCATTATAGCTAAAATACGCATCCTCAAGCACTTGGGTTCGCCATTCCTGAATATAGTTATCACTAATCGACTTTTTCTTTGGAGTCGAAATAACAGGAAAAACAAAATGTAAATCGGGATGAATTAATTTCTCAAACTTTTTACAACTTGGGCATTCTCCACAACTATCTGTATCAGTTTTATTTGTACAAGACATATACTGAGCAAAAGCAATTGCAAGAGCTAATTTACCAACTCCTGGAGAACCATAAAAAAGATAACTATGACTTACCCTATTATCGTGGTATGCCTGTATAAGCTTCTCTTTTATTTCATATTGCCCTATTACCTTCTTAAACTTCATACTATATAAATATTATTGCAAAAATAGTAAAAGAATTAAAAACATGAGCTATTTTATAGATGTTATATCAATAGTTTATCATTAGCGACTATCCTTTACTTAGTGTCTGTAAGAAAATTAAACCTTTATTAAAGTTTTACAATCATTAAATATTAATTACTTTTGCATAAATTTATTAAGTATGAGTATTAATTATTTTGCTCACGAGACTGCTATTATTGACGAGAATTGTGAAATTGGTGACGGAACAAAAATCTGGCATTTTTCGCATATTATGTCTAATTGCAAACTGGGACGTAATTGTAATATAGGTCAAAATGTTGTGGTTTCGCCAGATGTTATATTAGGAAACAATGTAAAAGTTCAAAACAATGTCTCCATATACACAGGAGTTATTTGTGAAGATGATGTTTTTTTGGGTCCATCGATGGTATTTACAAATGTAAGCAATCCACGAAGTGCAGTAAACAGACGTGGCGAATATACAAAAACTACTGTTAAACATGGAGCAACTATTGGAGCAAATGCAACTATCGTTTGTGGGCATAATATTGGACGTTTTGCGTTTATTGGAGCTGGTGCAGTTGTTACAAAAGAAGTTCCCGATTATGCTCTTGTAGTTGGTAATCCTGCCATACAAAAAGGATGGATGAGTGAATACGGGCATCGTCTCAAATTTGATGACAACGGAATTGCAATATGTCCCGAGAGTAAAGATAAGTATCAATTTAAAAATAATGTAATAACAAAACTTTAGTGTATGTCAAATATAAATTTTGCACTTGTAGGTGTTGGCGGATACATTGCCCTTAGGCACGTAAAAGCTATCAAAGAAACAGGAAATAACTTAATCGCAACACTCGATCCTTTTGACAGTGTGGGTTTTTTGGATGCTCATTTTCCAGAAGCAGACTTTTTTCATGAATTTGAAAGATTCGAAAGACATGTTGATAAATTGAGCCGTACAGATAAAAAAATTGACTATGTAAGTATATGCTCTCCAAACTATTTACACGACTCGCATATAAGATTTGCACTTAGACACAAGGCAAACGCAATATGCGAAAAACCATTAGTGTTAAACCCTTGGAATATTGACGCTCTCGAAGAAATTGAAAAAGAAACTGGCAATAAAATTTACAATATCTTACAATTACGTTTGCATAAATCAATTATTGAATTAAAAAATAAAATTGATAACGGACCAAAAGATAAGATTTATGATATTGATTTAGCATACATAACTTCGCGTGGTAAATGGTATCATTATTCATGGAAAGGCGATATACAAAAATCGGGCGGTATAGCCACAAATATTGGAGTTCACTTTTTTGATATGTTAAGCTGGATTTTTGGAAAAGTAAAATCTAGTATTGTTCAATTAAGTGAAAAAGACAAAGCAGCTGGTTTTCTTGAGCTCGAACGAGCAAGAGTACGTTGGGTTTTATCAATAGATGAGAATATGCTCCCAGATGATATTAAAGCCAAAGGACAGAGAACATATCGCTCAATTAAATTAGAAAATCAAGAAATAGAGTTTAGCGATGGATTTACTGATTTGCATACCGAAAGCTACAAGCATATTTTAGCTGGAAACGGTTTTGGATTGCAAGATGCTCGTAACTCATTAAATATGGTTTATGATATCCGAAATGCCGTTGCGATTGGCATCAAAGGAGAATATCACCCATTATTAAAAAAAACATTTTGAAGATTAAATAAATAAATTATTTTTACACTATTGATTTGTGAAATATTTAACAATAAAACTTTATGTATAATTCAATCATAAAAAAAGAAAAGAAAATATCTGTAATAGGTCTTGGATACGTAGGATTACCAATTGCTTTAGAGTTTGCTAAGCATGTTAAGGTTGTCGGTTTCGACATAAAAGCCGAAAGAATTGAGATGATGAAAAAAGGAATTGATCCAAGTAATGAATTAGCTCCAGCTGAGTTTGAAAATTGTGATATAATGTTTACGGCAAACCCCGAAGACCTCAAAGATTGTCATTTTCACATAGTTGCTGTTCCAACACCTATCGACGACCATAATTTACCCGACCTCACTCCAGTACTCAAAGCATCAAAAACATTAGGTAAAATATTAAAAAAAGGAGATTATGTTGTTTACGAATCGACAGTATATCCTGGATGCACCGAGGAAGACTGTGTCCCTGTTCTTGAGCAAATGTCAGGATTAAAATTCATTGAAGACTTTAAAGTTGGTTTTTCACCTGAGCGTATTAATCCTGGAGACAAAGTTCATACATTAACAAATATTGTAAAAATATCATCGGGTTGTGATGTAGTATCTGCCGAAAATATTGCAAAAATTTACGAAATAATAATCAAAGCAGGTGTGCATCGTGCAAGCTCAATTAAAGTTGCCGAAGCTGCAAAAATAATTGAAAACACACAACGTGATGTTAATATTGCTTTGATGAACGAATTATCAATGATTTTCGACTACATGAATATCAATACATTTGAAGTTATTGAAGCAGCAGCTACCAAATGGAATTTTCTTAATTTTATTCCTGGCCTCGTTGGTGGACATTGTATAGGCGTTGACCCATACTATTTACTTCATAAAGCAAAAGAACTTGGTTATCATGCTCGTATGATAAATTCGGGACGAGCAATTAACGATGGTATGGGTGCGTATGTGGCAAGTAAAACTGTTAAACTTATTATTTCTAAAAAGAAAGAAATTACTAAATCACGTGTGCTTGTTATGGGCATGACTTTTAAAGAAAATGTTACCGACATTCGTAACTCTAGAGTTATAGATATTCTTGATGAACTAAAAAAGTATAACGTACATTACGATGTGGTTGATGCTTATGCCGATGCCTCCGAAGTAATAAAAGAGTACGATGTAGAGATATCTGAAAAACCTAGTGGGAAATATGACGCAATAATCGTTGCCGTTAATCATAAACAGTATGTCAATTTTGATGAATCTTATTTTAAAGAACTATCAAACGAAAATGGAATACTAATTGACATTAAAGGAGCTTTTCAAAATAAAATTAAGGATTTAACTTATTGGAGTTTATAAAACATTTGTTGAGTTTTATTGTTATTCAAATAAATTCAAATTTTTTAAAATGGAATTTACAAAACAAAATATTAGAAGTATATTAAAGACAGTTATCCACCCCGAAACTGCCCAAAACATTATCGATTCTGGAATTATTGAAAATCTTGAAATTAATAATAACTCTATCGATATAACACTATTATTTGATAAAATAACGGATCCATTTATAAACTCAATAAAGCGTGGAATAAAAACAGAGATAGAAAAATGTTTTGGAGCTGATGCAATAATAAACATAACTACTAAAGCAAAGGCCAAACAAAAACCTGTACCAAAAAATGCAAACGGTATCCAAGGGATTAAAAACATTATTGCTATTGCCAGCGGAAAAGGTGGTGTCGGAAAATCTACAATAACAGTTAATCTTGCTGTAGCTCTTGTGCAAAAGGGCTATCGTGTTGGCGTTGTTGATGCCGATATTTTTGGTCCAAGTATTCCAAAAATGTTTGGCGTTGAGGATGTAAAACCAAGCGGTATTACTGAAGACGGAAAAGAACTCTTTGTACCAGTAGAAAAGTATGGAATAAAAATGCTTTCGGTAGGGTTTTTTGTAAATGCTGCCGACGCAACAATTTGGCGTGGCCCAATGGCAGGTGGAGTTCTAAAACAACTTATTGATCAAACAAAATGGGGAGAACTAGATTTTTTACTTTTTGATATGCCTCCTGGTACTAGCGATATACATTTAACATTAGTACAATCTGTGCCTGTTACTGGAGCAATTATTGTCAGTACTCCCCAAGAAGTCGCAATTGCTGATGCAAGAAAAGGAGTTGCGATGTTTAAATCTAAAAGCATTAATGTGCCTTTGCTTGGTTTAGTTGAAAATATGGCGTGGTTTACGCCTACTGAATTACCCGAAAATAAATATTATATTTTTGGAAAAGGTGGTACCGACAAACTTGCCAAAGAAGTAAATACGAAAGTGCTTGCTCAAATCCCAATTGTTCAATCGCTTTGCGAAAGTGGAGATAGCGGAAAACCAGCAGCAATGGATATAACATCAATTATTGGTAAAGCATTTTATGATTTGGCTGATAATTTTTTAAATGCAATTAAAAAAAGAAATAATGAATTACCACCTACACAACAAGTTATAATTAAATAAAACATAATATAATGGAAGAAATAATAAAGAGAATAGAGAAATCAATTGAAGAAGTAAGACCTTTTCTTCAAGCTGATGGTGGCGATATTAGCCTAGTTGAAGTTACTCCTGACTTTATTGTTAGAGTTAAACTTTTAGGAGCTTGTGGATCATGCCCTTTTAGTGTTCAAACTCTAAAACTTGGTGTCGAAGATAAACTAAAAAAAGATGTCCCTGAAGTAAAAGAAGTGGTATCTGTTTAATAGTGAGTCTTTTAGTAGACTACTTAGCATGCAAACCTATGTTCAGTATTTATGTAGTGTTCGTATGATGATAACAATTGATTAAAAAATAACAACTCCAATTATCTTTTATTTATTGATAATTCAAATCTGTTTGGTTTAAACAAGTTGAAAATGTGAAAACTAACACAATTTAATTATTGTCATAAGAGTTTAATAGTAACGTCATTCAAATATTTACATTTGCATTAAAATGTAAATATCGAAAGTTTATTAGACGACTTATTATAAAATATAATAAAAATTTTGGCAGTTGCATAAACTTTTGTATTTTTGCAAAACTTTTGGGTATAAAGATGCCGGGGGACCAACAAAAAGTCCCCTATTTTATTAAATATATATGATGAAAGCAGAAAAAATATCAGAAATTTGCCAAGCTTGTTTGAACGACAGCGAGTTTATTGTTGACATTAAAATCAACAATGCAAATGATATTTTTCTATATGTAGATGACCTTAATGGGATAACAATAGAAGCTTGTAAACGAATTAGCCGATACATTGAATCTCAACTTGATAGAGACACCGAAGACTTCTCCTTAGAAGTTGGCTCACCTGGACTATCAAAACCATTTAAAGTTGATCAACAATATCTTAAAGCTCTAAACACAAATATTGAGGTTGTTACTAAGGATGGTGAAAAAATATGTGGAAAATTGAGTGCTTTTAATGACGATAATATAGTTGTAACAAAAATATTTAATAAAAAAATTGCTAATAAAAAACAAGAGGTACAAGAAGAATATATAATTGATAAGACAAATATAAAATCAGCAAAAAGTGAAATATCATTTAGTAAATAAACAAATAATGTATGAAATATGGAGTTGCAGAATAACCTAATAGACACCTTTGCAGAATTTAAGGAATTAAAAAGCATTGATCGTCCAACAATGATCGGCGTTTTAAAAGACGTTTTTACTTCTACTTTGACAAAACTATTTGGAGAAGATAGTAAATTTGATGTTATTATCAACGATGCAAAAGGAGATGTGGAAATTTGGCGATATCGTATGGTCGTTAAAGATGATGAATTTACTGACGAATACACTCAAATACCTCTTGCAGAAGCTAGGAAAATTGACGAGGATTTTGAAATAGGAGAAGAATACTCTGACCCCATAAAACTCGAAGACTTTGGACGTAGAGCAATTCTTGCATTAAAACAAAATCTACAAGCTAAAATTTTAGAGCGCGAAAAAGACAATATTTACATAAAATACAAAGATAGAGTGGGGGAGCTTGTTATTGGTGAAATTTATCAAATTTGGAAACGCGAAATACTAATACTTGATGACGAAGGTACAGAACTTATTCTTCCTAAATCAGAGCAAATATCAAACGACAGATATCGAAAAGGAGACTCACTTAGAGCTGTCGTTTTAAGCGTAGAACTTAGAAGTGGAACCCCACTTATAAAGTTATCACGAACATCTCCACTATTTCTCGAACGATTATTTGAACTCGAAATTCCCGAAATACTTGACGGACTAATTACTATTAAGAAAATTGTCAGAATACCAGGAGAAAGAGCAAAAGTGGCTGTCGAATCTTATGATGAACGTGTTGATCCTGTTGGAGCATGTGTAGGTATGAAAGGTAGTAGAATACATGGTATCGTTCGTGAATTACATAACGAAAATATAGATATTATTAACTATACAAGTAATACACAACTATATATACAGAGAGCTTTATCGCCCGCTAAAATATCGTCAATAAAATTAAACCTCGAAACTAAAAAAGCTGATGTTTTTTTAAACCCTGACCAAGTATCACTTGCAATAGGGAAAGGTGGACTAAACATTAAATTAGCTAGCCAATTGGTCGGCTATACAATTGATGTTTACAGAGAAATGGACGATGACGAAGATGATGTGGATCTTGACGAGTTCTCTGACGAAATAGAAGCTTGGATTATTAACACTTTTAAAGCAATTGGTTGTGATACTGCTCGTGCAGTTATTAATCTAAGTGTTGAAGAACTCGAAAAAAGAACAGATTTAGAAGTTGAAACAATAGAAAATGTTTTAAAAATTCTTAAATCTGAATTTGAATAAAAACATAAAATTTTACAAACTTATTTTTTAAAATATGACTTCAGAGGCTAAACCAAAAAGACTTAGCATAGTAGCAAGAGAGTTGAACGTTGGAACTAGTACCATTGTCCAATTCCTTGAAAACAAAGGATTTGACATCGGGAATAATCCCAATGCCAAAATTCCTGTAGAGTGTTTAGACTTACTCGATGAGGAATATAAAGATTCTAAAACCCTCAAAGAAAAAGCCATAATAAACTCCGAAAAAGCTAAAGAGACCAAAATTTCTAATATTTCTGAAGAAAAAGCTAAAGTTCAAGAGCAGATCGATCAAAATATACCGGAGAAAGAAAAATCAGACCAAAAACTCGATACTGAAGATAACGACAAGGAAAAAGAAGCTCCTGCTAAGCCTATTAAACCGATTATTAAAAAAGTCGAACATAAAGAAGCCGAAGAAACTAAAGACAATGAAGAAACTAAGGAAGTTTTTGAAACAACTAATGAGAACAAAGATGGTTTAAAAGTATTGGGAACAATTAATTTAGATCAACTAAATCAAAAAACACGTCCAAAGCGCAAAACAAAAGAAGAAAAACACGAAGAAAAACTAAAAAAGGTTGAAGAACAAAAGAAAAACGAAATAGCTAAAAAAGAAAAGACCAAAATAATACAAGAAACTCCTTTAGAAAAAGAAGAAACAATCCAGGAACCTGCTGAAGAGACAAAAGCTAAAGTGGAGGTTAAAACTCCAAATAATCAGGACGGTGTTGACTTTATTAAAACTAAAGTCGAAAAACTTGTAGGTCCAAATGTTGTAGGTAAAATTGATATTGGTAATTACCTAAAGCGTCAAGAAGAAACTGAAAAGAAAAAGAAAAAAGAAAAAGAAGATCGTCAAAAACAACGCGAAAAAGAGAAAGAAGAAAGAAAATCCAAAAGAAAAAGAATTAAAAAAGTTAAAGTCAATATTGCCGAAGCTAATACGTTAGCTGATAGTAAAAAGAAAAAACCGACTAAAAAAGTTATTAAACCTAAAAAGGCGGAAATAAATGAGGAAGATGTACAAAAGCAAATAAAAGAGACTTTGGCACGTTTAACATCTCCTAAACAAAAATCAAAAGCTTCAAAACACCGTAGAGATAAGCGAGAACTTGGGACACAAAAAAGACAAGAAGAGTTTGAAAAAACAGAAGCAGAAAAAAACACACTTAAAGTTACCGAATTTGTATCGGTAAATGAGTTATCAACAATGATGAATGTTCCAGCAACAAATCTTATCGCAACTTGTATGAGCTTAGGGCTGTTTGTGTCAATTAATCAAAGACTTGATGCAGAAACAATGGCTTTAGTGGCAGATGAATATGGATTTGAAGTTGAGTTTGTAAGTGCCGATGTTTTAAGTGAAATTGAAGAAATTATTGATACTCCTGAACAACTTATAATGCGTCCCCCAATTGTTACAGTTATGGGACACGTTGACCACGGTAAAACAAAACTTCTCGACCAAATTAGAAATGCTAATGTTATAGCAGGTGAAGCTGGCGGAATAACGCAGCATATTGGTGCATATAGCGTAATAAGGGAAGATAATAAAGTAATTACTTTCCTCGATACTCCAGGACACGAAGCTTTTACTGCAATGCGTGCACGTGGAGCACAAATTACAGATGTTGCTATTATTGTTATAGCTGCTGACGATAGCGTGATGCCTCAAACAATAGAAGCTATAAATCATGCCTCTGCAGCTGGAGTACCTATTGTCTTTGCAATTAACAAAATTGATAAACCTACTGCCAATCCTGACAAAATACGCGAAGCTCTCTCTCAAATGAATTATCTTGTCGAAGAATGGGGAGGAAAATATCAATCACAAGAAATTTCGGCAAAACAAGGGATTAATATAGAAGAGTTGCTTGAAAAAGTGCTGCTCGAATCCGAAATTCTCGATCTTAGAGCAAATCCTAATAGAAATGCTGTTGGAACAGTAATTGAATCTTCTTTGGATAAAGGACGCGGATACGTAGCAACTCTGTTAGTGCAAACTGGAACAATAAAAGTTGGAGATATTCTACTTGCAGGTTGCCAAACTGGACGCGTTAAAGCTATGTATAACGAACGTGGTCAAAAAATTGATGTCGCTGGCCCTTCTACCCCAGTATTAGTACTTGGTCTGAGCGGAGCACCACAAGCTGGTGATAAATTTAATGTCTTAGATTCCGACCACGAAGCCCGAAACCTTGCTAATAAACGTCTGCAATTACAACGCGAGCAAGGATTAAGAACACAAAAACATATTACTCTCGACGAAATTGGACGCCGTTTGGCATTGGGTAATTTCAACGAAATAAATATTATTGTTAAAGGTGATGTGGACGGATCGGTAGAAGCATTAGCAGATTCACTAATAAAACTATCTAAAGACAATTTCGATGTAAATATAATACATAAAGCAGTTGGGCAAATCTCAGAATCAGATATTATGCTTGCTGCAGCATCAAATGCTATTATTGTCGGATTCCAAGTACGTCCTTCTAGTCATGCACGAAAAATTGCAGAAAAAGAAGAAATAGAAATCAGATTATACTCAATTATATATGATGCAATAAACGAAATTAAAGATGCGATGGAAGGTATGCTCTCGCCAACGCTTAAAGAAAGCATTACTGGCTCTGCCGAAATTCGTGAAACCTTTAAAATTACTAAAGTCGGTACAATTGCTGGCTGTATGGTAACTGACGGTAAAATATTTAAAAAATCTAAAATCCGAGTTATCAGAGATGGTATCGTAATTTATACTGGAGAACTTGGAAGTCTTAAACGCTTTAAAGACGATGTTAAAGAAGTTACCTCAGGGTACGAATGTGGTCTTAATATCGACAAATTTAACGATATAAAAGTTGGTGATATTGTGGAAGCTTTCGAAGAGATTGAAGTTAAACAAACATTATAATCTTCAGAAATAACTATGCTTAAAATAGGTAATACAGAGTTTGGCGACAAACCCGTATTTCTTGCTCCAATGGAAGATGTAACTGACCCTTCTTTTAGGTATATGTGCAAAAAATTTGGTGCAGATTTGATGTTTACTGAATTTATCTCCTCCGATGGACTTATTAGGGATGCTCGCAAAAGCTTGCAAAAACTCGAACTATTTGATTACGAAAGACCTGTTGGCATACAAATATACGGACATATTCCCGAGGCAATGGAGAAAGCCACTAAAATGGTAAATAATGCAAATCCCGATTTATTAGACCTTAACTATGGCTGTCCTGTTAGAAAAATTGTAGCCAGAGGTGCAGGGAGTGGTATGATGCAAAACCTACCTCTAATGGAGGATATAACAAAACGGGTTGTCAATATATCAAAAATTCCAGTAACTGCTAAAACTCGGCTAGGCTGGGATTCCTCATCTCAAAATGTGCTTGAAGTATCAAAACTTCTCCAAAATTGTGGCATTCATGCACTAACCATTCATGGTAGAACCAGAGCTCAAATGTACAAAGGAGAAGCAGACTGGACACTTATTGGAGAAGTGAAAAACAATACTGACATCAAAATACCAATTATAGGAAACGGAGACATCACATCAGGTGAAATGGCATACGAAAAGTTCGACAAATATGGCGTTGATGCTATTATGATTGGACGGGCTGCAATTGGTAAACCATGGATATTTAAAGAAGTAAAACATTATCTGCAAACTAAAGATGTTTTACCGCCTCCTGGAGTAATCGAAAGAGTTGAATTTGCCCGAGAACACTTGCATAAATCTATTGAGTTTAAAGAAGGCATGAGAGGGATATACGAAATGAGACGACATTTTGCTCTTTATTTTAAATCAATTCCCAATTTTAGAGAAACACGATTAAAACTTCTCACAGCTCAAACTGTTGAAGAAATTGAACAAGTTCTCGATTTTATAGAAAACGAATTTGGTGGAGTTGAACTTATAACTCAAAATTTGTGAAAACACTTAGTGGGTTTTAAGCTTTTATTAACAGAAATATATCAAGATAACAATCTATTTTTATAATTTTACGCAAACATTAAAATATAGCAATATGAATAAGACAATAGGAAGTATTTTAGTAATTTTAATTTTATCAGTTATGGTAAGTTCATGTAATCAAACAAAACAAAAAGATTGCCTAGCCGACAATCCGCTTCTTCAAGAATGGGAAACACCTTATGGAGTACCTCCATTTGATAAAATTCAAGATGAACACTACGAGCCTGCATTTGAGGCAGCAATGAAAGAACAAAACGAAAACGTTCAACAAATTATTGATAATAAAGAAGATCCTACATTTGAAAACACAATTGTTGCCTTAGATTTTAGCGGACTAACTCTTGCAAAAGTGGGAGGCGTTTTTTATAATATGCTTTCATGTAATACATCAGATAGTTTACAAGCGATTGCACAGCGTATTGCTCCAAAAATGTCAGCACATGGTGATGAAATCTCAATGAATGCAGACCTCTTTAAGAAGATTGAAGCAGTTTATCTTAATAAAGATAAATTCGAGCTTAATTCTGAACAAGAAATGTTGCTTAATTTAACTTATAAAGACTTTGTTAATGGTGGTGCAAAATTAAATGATGCAGATAAAAAGAGATTAAAAGAAATTAACGAAAAATTATCACTTTTATCATTACAGTTTGGAGATAATCTACTCGCAGAAACAAATAACTTTCAGCTTGTAGTTGAAAATGAAAAAGATCTTGCAGGATTACCCGAAGCACTTATCGAAGCAGCAGCAATCGTTGCTAAAGAAAATGATATGGAAGGCAAATGGATTTTCACACTCCACAATCCAAGTGTTTTACCTTTCTTACAATACTCTGAAAATCGTGAATTACGTAAACAAATTCAAACTGCTTATGTAAATCGTTGTAATAATAACAATGAATACGACAATAAAGACATCGCTTTAGAAATGGCGACACTAAGAATTGAGAAAGCTCAACTTTTAGGATATAATAACCATGCAGAAAGAATTTTGGAAGATAACATGGCAAAAACGCCTGAAGCAGTATATGAGCTTTTAGACCAATTATGGAAACCAGCTTTAGCAGTCGCTAAAGAAGAAGCCGACATGTACAGACAAATGATGAAACGCGATGGAATAAATGATGATTTACAAGCTTATGACTGGAGATATTACACCGAAAGAGTTCGCAAAGATAAATATGATATGGACGAAGAAATGTTGAAACCATATTTTGAGCTTACAAAAGTAAAAGAAGGTGTATTTACTGTTTCAGGACAACTATTTGGATTAAATTTTACAAAATCTGATAAAATTCCAGTTTATCATCCTGACGTTGAAGCTTACGAAGTAACTGACGAAAACGGTAAACATGTTGCTGTTTTACTTATGGATTATTTTCCACGTCCAACCAAAAGTGGTGGTGCTTGGATGAGTGATTTTAGAAGTCAATATGTTTATAATGACGAAAATATTACTCCAATCATTACGATTAACTGTAATTTTTCTAAACCAACTGGTTCGCAACCATCTTTATTAACATTTGACGAAGCTCAAACACTTTTCCACGAATTTGGACACGGATTACATGGAATGTTATCAGATTGTCTATATCCTTCTACAAGTGGAACTAATGTACCTCGAGATTTTGTAGAATTACCTTCTCAATTAATGGAAAATTGGGCAGCTGAACCAGAAGTATTAAAAATGTATGCTTTACATTATCAAACAAATGAACCCATTCCTGATGAGTTACTTGCAAAAATAAAAGCGGTCGGTACTTTTAATCAAGGTTTTGGAACAACTGAATATCTTGCCGCAGCATATTTAGATTTATTTTGGCACACTTTAACCGAAATGACAGAAACCGATGTTCTTGAAGCTGAAAGAAATGCCTTAAATAAACTTGGATTAATTCCAGAAATTGTTGCAAGATATCGTAGCACATATTTCTCACATATATTCTCAGGAGGATACTCAAGCGGTTACTATAGCTATATATGGAGCGAAGTTTTAGACTCAGATGTATTTGAAGCATTTAAAGAAAATGGACTGTTCGATAAAGAAACCGCAGCATCTCTAAAAGAAAATATATATTCAAACGGACACAAAAAAGACCCAATGACTATGTTTGTAAACTTTAGAGGTCGTGAACCAAAAATTGATGCTCTGCTCGAAAAACGAGGGTTGAAATAAAATAACAAATACTTTGCTAAAGTGGATTAAAATTGAGTAGTGGTTCTTTTACTGCTACTTAATTTTTATCGGTAGAATATAAGTAACTGCTACAGGCTTGCCATTTTGTTTTGCAGGAACCCAATCTGGCATATTTTTTACTACTCGAACAGCCTCAGTGTCTAATTCTGGATAAAGTCCTTTTACAACATGAACATTAGTTACTTTCCCCATTTCGTTTATAGTAAATTTGACATATATTCTACCGCTAAGTCCTAGTTCTTTTACTCCTTGAGGATATTCAAAGTTGTTTGCAACATAAGCCATTAATGCAGAGTCTCCATTATGGAATTCTGGTTTTTGTTCTACTACTGCAAATGCAATAGGCTCATCATTGTTATCCAATTCTGCCTCTATATCATTATCTGTAATAATTAGTGCCTCTATTATCATTTCAGCTTCCTCTATTACTTGGGGAACATCATTTTGCTGCTCATTATTTATATCGTGGGTTGAAACAGGTTCTTTACTTTTTAGCAGAGATCTGTTGCCCTTATTGAGGTTTTGCTCTTGTTTACGATTTGAGGCTACCGATTCAGCATTACCAGTGCGAGTTGCAGTAATATTAATTAACCCACTATCCTTAGCAGCATCTGTTTTTACACTTGTGTCATCGTCAAGAGAAACTGTTTCTGATTTTACTGACGAAGTACCTGTTGGATTGATATTCTCATTATTGTCAGCAAAATATGCAGCATTTGTTTTTTTATCCGTAACTCCATCAACAATAGCACTTTCCGATAATACTACTTCTTTTAAAATTGCTTGATTTGTGTTTTTTTCTTCCTCTTCAAAATCTTTTTTTAATGTTCTTGTTTTCTCATATTCTGCATATTTATTACCACCTATTTCATTAGTTTTCTCTTCTGCAACAGCATCAGCGACTTGATTAGTTTTTTCTTTAGCGGTAAAGACGGCATCATTGCTTTCTTCAAAACTCTCGCTTTCAAGTTGGCTAAATTCTTTTACCTCATCAATCTGCACATTAGTAAGCATATTATTAATAAAAAGGAAAGCTCCACTACCCAATAAAAGTAAAAAGATAGCAGCTACAGTTCTAAAAGTAACAGTATTCATCCCAAATACTCTTTTCTTTTTCTTTGTCTTTAAATCGATGGCGACATTTATGCTATTAGCGATTTCTATTATTTCGTTAGGATTCTCCATCATTAACAATCCGTCCACAATATCTGAACAGATGTTACAGTCTTTAATATGATTTTCAACAATTGAATTTTCTGCATTAGAGAGTTCATTGTTTATATATTTCAATAAAAACTCTTGCGAAAAGCAATTGGAAGTATCCTTTATGTTAGTTTTATTATTCATTATTTTCACTCATCAATATTTTAAGATTGCGTTTGCCATTTTGCAAGTAAGACTTGACTTCTTTCATTGAGTAGCCAGTAATTTTGGCAACCTCTACATAAGATTTCTCTTGCAAATAGAACAACACAATACAGTTTTTTTGTTCATCTTTTAATTGGTCTATACATTTTTCAAGTTCTTTATAATTTTCTTCTTTAGTAATATAATCAGGATACAATATCTTATCCTGTTCCATAAAATCGTTTTGATATTTTTTGTAATTATCAATAAACTGTGTCTCGTACTTTTTTGATCTAAAACTTAGCAAGCAATGATTACGAGCGACTGTATGCAACCATGATTTAAAGTTTTGCACCTCATGGACTAAAAGTTTATCTATCAGTTCTTCAAAAATCTCTAATACTGCCTCACGTGCTTTCTCTGAATCTTTATGGTATTTAAGACAAATAGCGTAAGTTAGACCAGTATATCTTTTATATAGTTCTCCTACACACTCTTTGTCCTCGTGTTTTTTATAATGAGTAATAAGCTCATTATCAGTCATTTTTATATAATCGGAGAGTTTCCGAGACATAAACTTAGTGTGTGTTAATTCTTTTCAAAAATAATAAAAAGATAGTAGAGTTACTAAAATTTCTAAAAACATAATGCAACCATCTCAATTTTTCTTGTTATCTTGTAAAAGTATGATAGACGATAGTAAAATAATTGCTGGCTGCAAAAAGAATAAGCACAAGTTTCAGATGGCTCTATTCGATAAGTATGCACCAATGCTAAGGGCTGTTTGTCTAAGATACGCAACAAATACTGCCGATGCCGATGATTTGCTGCAAGAAGGTTTTATTAAAATATTGGATAACATCTCAAAATATACGGAGAAAGGTTCTTTTACAGCTTGGATAAAGAAAATTGTGGTAAATAACGCCATCAATTATTATAGGAAGCAAACAAAATACAGATTTGATGAAATAAACGAAAATTTGCACTCTTTTGACGATGATGAACAATCAGATAATAAAATAGAAACAAGAATACTTGATGCAAATATTGACCCCGAACAGATAATTGAGATATTCAGAGACTTGCCCGATGGATATAGAATGGTTTTAAACCTTTATGTGATAGACGGATATTCGCATAATGAAATAGCGGAGAAGCTCGGCATCAGTGTAAGTACATCAAAATCGCAATTATCAAGAGCAAGAAAAACACTAATTAAAAAAACTGAAATAATAATAAACCAAATGCAAGAACAATAAAATATAATAATTAGGTAATACGTAAATGATGTCAAAAAACAAATTAGATAAACAAATTAGGAAAAGTTTTGAAAACTACGAAGCTCCTGTTTCGCAAGAATTTAAACTCAAATTGTCTAAAAAAATTACTCGTTTTAACTTTTTAAAATTCAATTTGGCTTCTTTTAATATATTTTACCTAACACTTGCTATTATTGGGATTGTTTTGGTTTTAAGTGTAAGCTTAGTAGCAAAAAATAAATCTAATAATGATAATTCTATTGAAAACAATATACACTTATTAAAAAAAGAACCTAATATTAAATCCCTTGACACAACAACAAAAGAAAACAATAAAAAACCTATAATTGCTGACACAATTAAAATCACAAAGAAGCGAGTAAATGATTCGGAAACTAATCTATCAAACTCTGAACAAACAATTGACAGCTCAAATACAACTAAAATTACAGTTAAAACAGACTCTCAGATAATAAATTCAGATTTTATTAATAAAAACCAGAAACCAACTAATAATCCTGATACAATTGAGACTCAAGAAACAAAAAAAACTGTTTATGATACTGTTGTTTCAAATGTAAATGTAACGATAAAGGATACTGTAAAAACAGTAGTACGTGAGACAATTAAAATAAAAAAACCAAGAAAAAAAGACAAATAAGCATGCAACCTTTATATTTTATACTGTTATAATATCAGAAAACTTAATATTAACTAAAATTTTAAATCATGAAAACAATTATCTCTTTATCGATTGCACTTTTAAGCGTTATAGGTTTAAGTGCTCAGTGTATCACAGAATTTGATTACACTTTTAATCAATCATTAGGAACATTTGAAGCTGTTTTTTATCCTGATGCTAATATGATTCCCAATCCAGCAATACAAGTTACTTATATGTGGGATTTTAATGGAACCACCTTAACTGGCGATGTTGTAACTTATGATTTTGGTCAAAACCAATGTCTTGTTGTAGGTTTAACGGCAACAGGTAACGGTTGTACTGCAAGTATGTATGATTCTGTTTTTAATCCAAATGTTTTTATAGATACATGTACGATGTATCTTTCATATAACATAAGTCCGGCAGATGATAATCAAACTCCAAATGGAGCAATTGACATTACTGTGCAGGGAGGAACCGCTCCATTTGCATACAATTGGAGCAACCAAGCAACTACCGAAGATATTAGCGGTTTATATTCTGGAACATATAGTGTGCAAATTATTGATGATATAGGCTGTGTATTAACACATAGTTTTAATGTTCCAATAAACGACAGTTTAAATCCAGGTGACACATTAGCAGTATCTGCATCATATTCTTTTAATAATGCCGATTGTACAGCAACAGTTACTGCCGATGTTTATGGCGGAACTCCACCTTATTCATATCAATGGAATAATCAACAAACAACTCAGTCGGTTTATGGTGGTTGTAGTGGCGATCTTTATTGCGTTACAGTAACAGATGCCACAAATCAAGTTGCAGATGCATGTGTTACACTTTATTATGTGCAAGATACTTCTGTAACAATCACAACTACACTTCAAGCAACAATAGATACTTGTCTCAATGCTATCTCGGGGCAAATATTTAATTTTACAATAAATAATAATAATACAATAACTGTAACATGGGAGTTTGCCGATACTAATCAAAATACATCATACATGGTT
>JAQVOR010000149.1 GCA_028702535.1 Bacteroidales bacterium | reverse complement strand
GGCATACAATAAAATACTTGTTGCCTAGGGCAAATTCTTTTTCCCATTGTCATTCCTTTTATTTGTAAATAAAAATCATTAAATTCAATTTTGCAAACATAAGAGGGCTTTAATATCAGTAAAAAACGATCACACTCTAAACAATTTGTCCAGAGGACATATACAATTTTTTTCAATATTAATGTTTGAAAAAGTATGCGTTTGCCTTGGGTTTTAATCAAACAATGTCATTTGACAACAAAAAAGCTAATGCGTTTCATGTTTTTAACTGTAATCTTTCAGCGACTATTGTTAATCAATTTTGTCATTTAAGTGTTTAATTTGCACAATGATTTTACAAACTAAAAAAACAATAGAATATGAAAATGCTTCACACAAATTTACACGAAATTGAAACAGCAGAAGACTTAAAAAAATTGCAAGCCGAACATCCGAACTTAATGGTATGTGGTGGACGTATGGGACCAATGTGTATTCCGGTATATGATATAATGGAAGAGCTTGAAGAAGAACGCGAAGACATAAAGTTTGCAGTAATGGCATTCGACAACCCAGAGGCAGAAATAATAAGAAACGATCCTAGTTGTAAAGGTTTTATGGGACTTCCTTTTACTATGTATTACAAAAATGGTAAAGTAGTGTCAGCAACATCAAGTATCCAAAACAGACAACAAATAACAAAAATTTTAGACGAAAAGTTTTAAGCTAGGTTTACGGTGCTATTAAAAAAGACAAAAAAATGGAAAAAATTTATGATGTAGTAATAATCGGTGGCGGACCAGCAGGGTTATCAGCAGGGATTTACAGTTCAAGAGCAAAACTTTCAACTGTCATTCTAAATGAAGGCTCCTATGGTGGACAAACTGTAATGACAAACGAAGTTGCCAACTATCCAGGTGTAGAACTGACAAATGGCTATATACTTGCTAATACAATGAAAAAGCAAGCCAAAGATTTTGGTTGTAAATTGATGAGTAATGTAAAAATCATAAAATATGATATTGTAGGTGAAATAAAAACATTTGAACTTGCAGACGGAAGAATTATAAAAGGAAGATCAGTGATTTTTGCAACTGGGGGTCGTCCTAGATATCTTGATGTACCAGGCGAAGAACGCTACAAAGGAAGTGGAGTTTCGTATTGTGCAACCTGCGATGGCGACTTTTTTACAGACAAAGAAATAATAGTAATTGGTGGCGGCAATTCGGCTCTCGAAGAAGCTGGAGCGCTTACAAAATATGCTTCAAAAGTTACTATTGTGCATCAGTTTGACCATTTTCAGGCTTTTCCAGCAGTAATAGAAGAAGCAAGAGCAAATCCTAAAATAGAATTTATTATGGAGTCAAAAATATCCGAACTTACAGGAGATGAATCAATAAAAACTGCGTTGATACAACATATCCCAACAGGCAATGTTTATCCAAAATCTATTGACGGAATTTTTGTTTTTATTGGCTACGCACCAAATACAACAGGTCTTGATAATATTCTTAAATTAAATGATAATCAAGAAATTATTGTTGACAACGAAATGAAAACAGAAATGCCTGGTGTTTTTGCCGCTGGAGACAGTATCGCAAAACGCTATCGTCAAATAACTACAGCGGTTGCCGATGGAACAATTGCGGCTTTAAGTGCAGCAGAATATCTGAGGAGTTCTAACACTTTGACAGCATAGGGATTGTAAAACACTAATTTGTTTGGAGGTTTGCATTTTACAGCGATGTACTCGGTATTGTTTTACATTATCTGTAAATTATTAAACCATTGTTTACTAATTAGTTATAAGCTTCCATAAGCTTTTTATCCTCTATTAACAAATGGGGGATTATTTTTTTCTTGTATGTTGAACTCCAAAATGAAAGTTTGTTATGTGTATTTTAATATTTTAATGGTATTGGATGTGTTCCTATTACTACTGGCAAATTAAAATGAGTTTCAATGTATTCTTTAAACTGTGTAACTCGCGGACATGGTGGATATCCAACCACAAGTCCTGTTGCCAAATGAATGACTTCTACTCCATTTTTAATCATTTCTACTGGTACATATTCTATATTTCCTCCTGGACATCCTCCACAGTTTGCGAACCCTACTAATTCCAACAATTCGTCTTTTGGATATTTAGCAAATCCACCAGCATGCTCTTTTAGTGCCTTTAAACATTTGCCTCCGCCACAATTTATATAGCGCCCACAAATTATTATTCCAATTTTAGTCATTTTTAAAGTTTTATTTAAAATTCTATATATCAATATATTGCTATGCTACTTAAATTTGTGCATAACATTAAAATATGCATAATAACATCATCCAACATTCTCTAAAACCACTTATAATAAGACATTACAAAACATTTCAAAAATGCTCGTTTATATATTTTGTAAATATACTAAGCACAAAGTAAAATGCAAAGTAATTTGGAGAGAAATAATGAGATATTTATGAATATATTTTGCTAAAGAAGTATTTAAACCAATAGGACACCAAAACCCATAGAGATTTTAAAAACACAAACCACAGATGGCGGTGTAGTTTAACCAGGAACCGAGGACGAAGGACAGACTCACTTCGACAGACTCACTTCGATAAAAACTTACTTCGATAAACACTCAGTGCAGGGCTCTTCCCTCTTCACTTATTTCATATTCCACGGCTTTATCCATAAATTGCTTGTATGAATTATCGCCTTTGAGCATTAATATTTTTGCTTTTATCAGATACGCATAAGCGTTTGTATTTTCCTTTTCGATTACTAAGTTGCATATTGATAGAGCCTCATTCAATTTGTCTTCATTATTTTTTAAGAGTTTTAGATTAGGGATTTTCATCCTCATAGTTTTTATTGGCTCATAATATTCAAATTCAAGTGAGTTAGGTTTATATTTACTGACCTCTAACAGCTTAGCAAGAGCCTCATTATTAAATGATTGTTGATAGAAAGGATTTTTTTCTTTGGCAATATTAAACTGTTTTACAGCATTTTGATTATCACCTTGAAAAACAAATATTAGCCCTTTTAGATTATACAAAAATTCCTTTCCGTCGAAACTCTCCATAGTTTCAGCCAATTCGATAGCTTTATTAAGTTTTTGCATCGCAGCTTCTGCTTCGTGATTTTTAAGATGGATCATTGCTAAACTGAAATCAGATTTTACAATATAAGAGTTTGCAACTAACTTAACATCCTCATCACTAAGTTTAATACTGTAAAAATCCATTACCTCTGCTTGTAACAAATCTTTATTTTGCAAGCTTTGCTCAAAAAAGACATTAGCATTTTTATAATCACGAACTGCTATATATGCCGAAGCTTTAAGATTATCAAGAACAGCACTATTTGCAAATTTTTGCAATCCAGCATCAACAATCTCTATCGCTTTTCGATATTCAGCATTATTAAATGCTCGCAATGCTCTGATAAAATAATAAGGCATAAGACTATCATTGCAGTACTTTAAGTTTGTAGTACGTATTTCAGTCGCCTTTGTAATCTCATCGGCAGGAATAAAAGTCAATGCTTTTTCATAAGCTTCGCAATATTCTTCAAATCTATTAGTCTGAAAATACAAATCTCCAAGATTAGTATATGCCATATATGAATTTGGATTAATTTCAAGAGATTTTTTTACACTTTTTTCAGCAAGATCATACTCAAGACGACTAAAATGTATCGAAAATTTTAGATAATAAAAATCTGCCATTGTATTATCCAAGCTAATAGCCTTATCTATATCTATCAATGCCTCATCAAGTACATTAAGCCCCATTAAAATATATGCACGATAGTAGTAATAATCAGCCATTTCTGGTTCTAATTCTATCGCATCCGACAAATCGCTATATGCAAAATGCACCTGATTTGTTAGAATGTAAAAATTTGCTCGTGTTATTAGATAATCGGTATTTGTTTTATCAAGATGAACAGCTCTTGTAAAATCAAACATAGCATTGTCGGCATCTTTCCAAGCTTGATAAATTAGACCTCTAGTCATATACAAATGTGCAGTTGTGTCGCTAAGTTTTAAACCTCGGTTGACCGTCTCCAAGGCTTTTTCTAATTCGCCTAATTCGAACAACGCTCTAGCACAATGAGAATAACATTTTATACAATCTGGGTTAAGCTCTATAGCCTTAGTATAACTGCTTATGGCAGAGTTGTAATCCGATAAATTTAAATATGAATATCCAAGACTTTGTTGATATTCATAATTATTAGGCTTAACTATGATTAACGAATTTAAAATTGGAATTGCCTCTTCAAATTCAAAATTATCCATAAAAACTTCCGCAGCCTTATACTTTTCATCATTTGATTGTGAAAAAACAGATATCCCTGTTATTACGAATAAAACAACACACAATATTTTTAAATATTTCATAAAATAAGTTTTAGATTGTCAAAATTACAAAAATAAATTCATAAATTATAAACTGTTCCCAATTATCTAACTACGGTTCACGTTGGACTTTTACAATCATACCTCAAACGGTTAAACGATAAGCACAAACAGAGTACCTAATAATATATAATCTAACTCAACTCATTCTCAAATTGTCCTATCCCTAAAGTATGATTCCTTCCGAGGCTAACCTATCCAAAATAGCTGTTGTTGAGCAAAATGCTACACTTTAAATAATAAACTCTAATTTTTGATTAAGCCTAAAAAATCATTAATGTCCTAGCTTTGTCTATTGCTTTATTTCAATCTGTGTGATTTAAAGCCGTATTTTTGCATTATAATACTAACTATAGAATGATAAAACTTAAAAATATGCAAAAGTTAAAATTAAATTTAATAACAACAACATTCATTTCTCTATTTTGTTTATTGTCAATTTTGAGTTTTGGGCAAAATACAAAAAATATTGCACCCAAACTTAATGCTGCAAATAGCAAAAATACGGGAATGAGAATAAACCATAATGCAAATGCTACAGAAGTTGAGAATACCGCAAAACCTGTGCAAAAACTATTGGGGCAGGGGGAAATTGGGAATAGTGATGAATCTTTTGCCAAACTCTGGAAAAATGAGCCATTTGGAGAACAAAATATTTCTAAAGAATTAGTTGAAAAAAGAGACGCTTACGCCAAACATTTTGCCAATGATGATGGTAGTATAAGTGCACATATTGCTTCAGGACCCATTCATTATAAAGAAAAAAACGAATGGAAAACTATTTTTCATACCATTACGCCTACGGCAAATGGTTTTGAAAATATTCATAATTCACATAAAACATATTATCCAGCTTCTGCTACTGAAAGCTTAACCACTGTTTTAGAAAATGGCGAAGTTCTCCGTGATATGATAAATATGAATATGTATTTTAGCGTAAACGGAGAAAAAGTACATTTAAAAACCATACAAGATAATAAAGGCAGGGCAGATTTTAATCAATTAACCTACCCAAATGCTTATGGGAATGGAATTGATTTGCAACTTACCCACGAAACTACAAAGCGAAAAATGGATTATGTTATCCATAATAGAGAAGCAATTGGCGATATCCCAAACAATGCAAGCCATCTTGTTTTTGAAGAAACTATTGAACTGCCCATTGGATGGAATGCAGAATTAAAAGATAATATCATTTATATAAAAGATGGTAAAGGAGAAATACAAGTTCTTTATGAAAAACCATTTTTAGAAGACAGCCCAAATTTTGATAAACTACCGAAAGAAAATATAACCGAAAAAGATTCTAAAGATTTAAAATCGGAAGATATTAGAAAAATAAACCTCAGAGATGAAGGAGAATACAGAATTAAACAAAATGGAAACTTACTAACGATCCAAACGGCTGTAACAATTGATTGGATTACTTCTGAAGAAAGACAATTTCCAGTAAAAGTGGATCCGACGTTGAGTGTGTATCCGAATAATACGACGAATTGGACAAGGAGTGTTGCGTCTGATGGTTATAATTATAATGACTTTCAGTTTGGAACTGATATAGGCTACTTTGTAAGAGGTTTCGCTAAATATAATTTAACTTCTATACCATCATCAGCAATAATTAATTCGGCTAGTGGATTTATTTACATATTTCAAATCGAGGGAGATTCTCATAGTACTAATGCTTTTTGTTTTAAAAACTCCTTAGATCCTACGTCAAATAATGGAAATGCCCTGTATAGTAGTGCTAATACTTACTATTCTAATGATCAAAGTACAAACCAAAGTACTGGTTGGAAAAACATTTCTTTTAATAGTACTGGGTTGGCACAAATAAAAAACTCTTTTAATAGTTATATTAGCCTTTGTGTTGATCCTCGGGGAAGTTGGCATTCTACAAGTATCTATAAAGTTAGAAATCATGTTGGTGGGAGTAATGGTTCAGAAAAGCCTTATTTAAAAATAACTTACACAGCTTCCTCTGCTTGCTCTGGCACTCCCACGGGTGGTACAGCTTCTATTACTCCAAGTTCTGGAACGCATGGTTCTTCTTTTACCGCTAGCGTAAGCGGGAGCACAGCAGCAACGGGGATTACCTATCAATGGGAGTCTGCTCCAAGTTCAACAGGACCGTGGACAGCCATTACCAGTGCTACTTTAGCAACATACGTTGCAAATGCTCCTTATTCAAATGGGATAACCTACTACAGAAGAAAGATAACGTGTACGAACACGGGCGGCGGAACTTCATACTCTACCGTAACTAATTTTACGACTACTTGTATTCCTTCGCACACGGAGGGAAATGCTTCTAGTGGCGGGTACGGGTATATAGGGATTACTAAAGTAGAAT
>JAQVOR010000148.1 GCA_028702535.1 Bacteroidales bacterium | reverse complement strand
CTCTTCCGATCTGTGGCGACGCCCGCGAAGCGCACCACTTCCCCCGGGTCCCGCTCCTCGATGGGGATTCCCGTACCGTCCGCCAGCGAAAAATCGACCGTGGACCACGGCGCGGCCACGTAGCGGTGGGGATATTTATATAGGAGAATCTCTAGCTAACAACCATTCGCAAATTAGTACTCGTTGGAAATTTACATCAGGAACAAACGCTAACCAGTGGATAATTTTGTCGAATTATGCTGGTGGACCTGCAATTAGGCTAAATTATGGTACTTATTCTTCAATTGCTCAAATAAATGTGGCAGAACAAATATCTATCTATCCAAACCCAACAACAGGCATCCTAAATATCGAAGGCATTAAAGGTGCTAATGTTGAAGTTCTAAACATTATGGGACAAGTTGTTGAAACTATTGAAAACACTAGTGAATTTAATACAATTGACATGTCAAGATATTCAAACGGAACTTATTTCGTTAAAGTTATTGTTGGCAACAATGTTACTACTTCAAAAATCAATCTTATTAAATAAGACCTGATAATAATTTTAAAAAAATGCTTGTTTCTTAATTGAAAACAAGCATTTTTTTTTATTTTTACTTTAAAAATTATATCATGAACTACACTCAGCTATTTGAACAAATAAAAACAAAAAGGAGTTTTCTGTGTACTGGTCTCGATTCTGATATTGAAAAACTACCTAAACATTTGCTTAATCACGAATCCCCAATTTTTGAATTTAACAAAGCAATTATTGATGAAACCGCAAAATATACTGTTGCTTATAAACCAAACTTAGCGTTTTATGAAAGTTTAGGGATTAAAGGTTGGGAAGATCTTGAAAAGACAGTAAATTATATTAGGGAAAACCATCCAGAAATTTTCATTATTGCAGATGCAAAACGTGGCGATATAGGAAACACATCCAAATTATATGCGAAAGCCTTTTTCGAAAACATGAATTTTGATGCTGTTACCGTTGCTCCATATATGGGAGAAGATTCTGTAAGTCCGTTTTTAACTTATAAAGAAAAATGGGTAATACTTCTTGCACTAACTTCAAATAAAGGAGCAGACGATTTTCAATATTTTTCTGAAGGAAATACCCGATTGTTTGAAAAAGTCCTTACCAAATCTCAAGAATGGGCAAGCAAAGAGCAAATGATGTACGTAGTTGGAGCAACTCGTGCCGAAATGTTAGAAGACATCCGTAAAATTGCTCCTGAACACTTTTTATTAGTTCCAGGAGTTGGTGCTCAAGGCGGAAGTCTTCAAGAAGTTGCGAAATATGGAATGAACGAGAATTGTGGATTATTAGTAAACTCATCTCGTGGAATTATATTTGCTGATAGTACAGAAAACTTTGCGAAAGTTGCTGGCGAAAAAGCTCAGGAAATACAATTGGAAATGGAAGAGTTATTAAAATTGCATAAAATAATTTAAAATACCTTATGCCTTTAAGAACACTTGCGTAAAAAAATAGTTTTACTTGCAGAAAGAATTTACCTTTGCAAAATGAATGAACAAACAGACTCCAAGACAGAACTCAAAAAGATGTTACTTGCTATGGTTATACCTGGAAGTTTTATCTTTATATTTTGGATGATATATTTACTTGAGGTTAGTCTTGACATAAACCTTGCAGGATATGGTTTACGTCCAAGAGAGATCTCACAGTGGTTCGGAATACTTACAATGCCATTCTTACACGGTGGTTTCGAACATATAATAGCAAATACCACTAGTTTTCTTGTCTTAGGCTCTTTAGTGTTTTATTTTTACAACGATAACGCTATTCAAATATTTGTGTGGGCGTATGTTTTAAGTGGTATATTTACGTGGATTATTGGCAGAGACAGCATTCATATTGGTGCGAGTGCAATGATTTACGCATTTGCTGGTTACTTATTTACTGCCGGAATATTAAGTAAAAACATTCGACACACTGCAATAGCTCTAATCGTAGTATTTCTTTATGGTAGTATGATATGGGGAATCTTTCCCATGAATAATAATGTCAGTTGGGAAGGACATCTGTCGGGATTTGCTGTTGGTATTGCACTAACATTTATGTACAGACCTCCAAAATATATTGATGAATTTTCAGCATATTCAGAATTTGACGAGGATTGTGATTGCACCGAAGATGATAATATTGAAATCAAATATTCTTATAAAGACGAGACAGACAAACAAGAATAAATGAATATTATTGACACAAATATTATTCCTTGGAATGACTATTCATCGTATATAAAACAAGTGTTTGGCTCGAGAGTACAGAAAATTTCAATAAATGCTGGTTTTACATGTCCCAACAGAGACGGCTCAATAGGCACAGGTGCTTGTATTTATTGCACAAACAAGAGCTTTAGTCCATTTTATTGTAACGAAAAAACAAGTATCAAAGAACAGTTAGAACAAGGGATTGCGTTTTTTAGTCCAAAATATAAAACTCAAAAATATCTGGCATATTTCCAATCATTTACAAATACTTATGATAAAATAGACGTATTAGAACAAAAATATAAAGAAGCCTTATCTGTTGATGGAGTAAAAGGACTTGTAATAGCAACTCGTCCCGATTGTATCGACAAAGAAAAGCTTGAAATGATAAAGTCTGTTTGCAAAGGCAAATATATTAGCATAGAATATGGTGCAGAATCAACGATTGACAAAACCCTAAACTTTATCAATAGAGGACATACTTACCAACAAACTATCGATGCAGTTAATCAAACTTATGAAATGGGTATAAACTGTGGTTTACATTTAATTTTAGGATTGCCAGGCGAAAACAAAAAAGATTTTCTTAATCATGCTGTTCAAATATCCAAACTACCGATTAAGACTTTAAAAATCCATCAAATGCAGGTTCTTAAAGGAACAAAACTGCAAAAAATTTATGAACAAAGTCCTAATCTTTTTTACGATATTAATCTGGAAAATTATTTAGAGATAGTTGTTGAATTTCTAGAGCTTTTAAATCCTGAAATTATAATAGAGCGATTTACAAGCGAAGCTCCCAAAGACATGATTATTTATCCTGACTGGCAAGGCAAAAAGAATTTTGAAATTAGCCATATCGTACAAAACAAAATGCGTCAGAAAAAAACTCAACAAGGGAAAAACTTCAAAAACTTGACAACATCCAATTTATAATTGACTAAAAATGCTATTCAACTTTCATACACATAATATAAAAGAGCCTTTCGGGATAATAAACATATATCCAACAGAAAACTTACCCTCAAAAGGCATTTTTTCTTGTGGATTACATCCGTGGCATTATTCCAAAGACTATTGCTCAGAACTCGAAATAATAAAACATCGTGCTTGTGAAAACAAAATTATTGCAATTGGAGAAACTGGACTTGATCCAAAATCGCCTATTAAATTAAGCGAACAACTAACAATCTTAAAAAAACATATAGAAATTTCTGAGTTTTATCAATTACCATTAATTATACACTGCGTAAAATACCATAACGAACTTATTAGAATCAAAAAACAAATCGTTCCTAAGCAATCGTGGATCATTCATGGATATAATAGCAAGACCACGACTTTGCAGCAATTGATAGATGCAGGATTTTGTATTTCTATTAATTCTAATTTATTGCAAAATGTACAAAAAGCCGAAGAAGTGCTAAAAATTGCTGGATTAGACAAAGTTTTTATTGAAACTGACGATAGTGATGAAGATATCTCAATAAATTATAAATTTGTGGCAAATTATTTTGGCTATCCAATAGATAAAATAAATAATCAAATAATTAATAATTTAAAAAGAATTGGACTAAATGTGGCGTGAAAGAACAAAATTATTACTAGGCAACGAAAACTTAGAAAAACTTAACAAATCTCGCATATTAATTTGCGGATTAGGTGGAGTTGGAGGTGCAGCAGCAGAGCAATTGGTAAGAGCAGGAATTGGAAATCTTTGTATTGTCGATGCAGATACTATCTCCGAAAGCAATATTAACCGCCAAATTATCGCTACACATAATAATATTGGAACTTTAAAAACCGAAGCCCTAAAAGAAAGGCTATTATCAATAAATCCTAATTTAAAATTAAGTATCAGAAATGAGTTTTTAAAAGAAGAAAAACTTGAACAAACACTATTAGAAGGCTGGGATTTTGTTGTTGATGCAATAGATACCTTATCGCCAAAATTAAAATTAATTAGAGTTTGCTACGAAAACAATATTCCTTTAGTAAGCAGCATGGGTTCGGGTGGGAAAACAGACCCTACGAGTATAAAAATTACTGACATCTCTAAATCGTACAACTGTAACTTAGCTAGAATACTCCGAAAACGATTGCACCGAATTGGGATTTACAAAGGCATTACCGTTGTTTTTAGCACTCAAGAAACAAATAAAGATGCAATCATAGAAGAAGAAAGTCAAAATAAAAAATCGAATGTCGGTACGATTAGCTACATGCCAACAATTTTTGGCTGTATGTGTGCTTATACGGCTATAAAAGGTTTATGCTGTGATCCAGTGATCCACTAATGTTTGTTGAAAAGAAATTGAAATTTCAATAACTTCAGTCAAATATAATAATCAAAGCATAAGCAATCTTTAAGCAATAAAATAGCTTGTTCTATTATTATAGATATTGATTTTTTATTATTCATACAAAATATTTAAGAAAAATTCCTACTTTTGTTGAGACTTATCCGCAATTGGTGGATTAATTTAATAAACAATACGAATAATAGTGCCATTTGAACCAAACATATCAAAAGAAGAAATTCAATATTTACCTTTATACTCTTACGATAAAGAAGTTGTTGTTATTGATTCAAAAGAATCATACAATCAAATAGTTCCCGAGTTATTTTTAGATAAAATATTAGGATTTGATACCGAGACAAAACCCAGTTTTAAAAAAGGTGTCGCCAACCTAAAATCAGTTGCACTTTTGCAATTAAGTAATGCGTCAAAAACTTTTCTTTTTAGGCTTAACAAATATGAATTACAACCCGAAGTTATTCAACTATTATCCAATAAGTCATTTATAAAAGTTGGTGTCTCAATAAGAGATGATGTTAAATCGCTTCGCAAGTTGCAAAACTTTGAGCCCAAAGGTTTTATTGAATTACAAAGTATTGTCGAAGCTTATGGTATCGAAGCTTTTAGTTTAAGAAAAATTGCTGCAATAGTGTTAGATATTCGTATATCAAAAGCACAGCAACTTAGCAATTGGGAAGCTGATATTTTAACCGAAAAACAAATAAAATACGCAGCCACCGACTCATGGATAAGTCGCAAAATTTACACTAAACTATTAAACTCAAAAAAAATATGATATCAAGCGAATATTATCATAGAGTTATATATGCAGACACAGATGCAATGGGCGTTATGTATTATGCAAACTATCTTAAAGTTTATGAAGCTGCAAGAGGCGATCTTATGAGAAAAATTGGTTTCTCATTCTCCGACATGGGGGCAAAAGGAATTATTTGTCCTGCTATAAATGTAAATATCGAATATCACAAATTTGCCAAATTTGATCAGGAAGTAAAAATTATAAGTACAATAAAAGAGCTCCCAATTGTAAAACTCGAATTTGAGCAAGCAATGTATGACGCTAAAAATGTGCTAATTAACAAGGCAATAGTTCGTTTGGGATTTGTTGATGAACAAAGAGCCAAAGCGGTTAGATGTCCTGCGTGGATTTTAAAATTATTTTCAGATAAATTTTAGAATTGTTTTCTCAATTCATATACTATTTTCACTATTTTTGCGTTAATTATTATTTATAAATAAATAAATTAAATTTCGCCAAAATGTCTGATAAAACCAAACTCTATGTACAGATATAAGACCTCTCTGTTATTGCTATTTGCAATATTAGTTGGGCTAACATCTATTGCTCAAAAGCACACTTTAAGTGGATATGTTCAAGATATGCGTTCGGGCGAAAAGATTATCTCGGCAAATGTGTATGATTTACGCACAAAACAAGGCACAACAACCAACGATTATGGTTTTTTTAGCCTTACTTTAGACACCGATACAATCGAATTATCTGTTAGTTTTGTTGGATATTCGCTGTTTTCGTCTAAATTTTATCTAAATAGAAGTCTAAGTTTAAATATTGAGCTTGACCCCTCAATACAATTAGCCGAAGTTGTGATTACTGACAAAAAATCACAAAACATGGTACAGTCCACACAAATGAGTATAGTTGAGATGCCAATGCAACAAATAAAAGCCTTACCAGTTTTACTTGGCGAGGCAGATGTATTAAAATCTTTACAATTAATGCCTGGAGTACAATCGGGTAGCGAAGGCTCAAGCGGATTATATGTTCGAGGCGGTGGTCCCGACCAAAATTTAATCTTACTCGACGGAGTTCCTGTTTACAACGCCTCTCACTTATTCGGTTTCTTTTCTGTTTTTAATGCCGACGCGATTTCTAGTGTCAAATTAATAAAAGGAGGGTTTCCTGCTCGTTATGGCGGACGACTTTCATCGGTTATCGACATTCGCATGAAAGAGGGTAATATGAAAGAGTTTCATGGCGAAGGCTCGATTGGTAATGTTTCGGCTAAATTTACCTTTGAAGGTCCTATTGTTAAAGATAAAACCTCTTTTATTATTTCGGCCAGACGAACATATATTGATGTGTTGGCAGCTCCAATAATACAGGCGATAAACAACTCATTTGGCACAGGCGAAAAAATGAGAGCTGGCTATTTTTTTTACGATGCTAACGCAAAAATTAATCATAAATTTAGCGAAA
>JAQVOR010000147.1 GCA_028702535.1 Bacteroidales bacterium | reverse complement strand
GTACAGATGTCTCTCTTTTGACAGGGGTAGGTTTTTAAAAAACTAAACCAGGATCTGCAAACACTTAAATATGAGATAGTTACAAACTAAGATGGCTGATAACTATTTTTTGTCGGTTGATACTGATAATGTTAATAACTTTTGTGTGGGTTTTTTGCGACGTCTTTTATAATTTTATATTTTTGCTATAACTCTATTACAATTAAAAACTAAATTAAGCTGCCATGAAAAATCTAGTTTGTAGTTTACTCAAATCAGGAGGGCGTGGAATTGTTTGTATATTAGCTAGTTGTCTTATGTTATTAACTAATAATACAGCGAATGCACAAGGAAACAACTGGCGTATAACTGGGAATAATAATATTAGTGAAAAAAACTTTCTTGGTACAACAAACGAAAAGCCACTTGTTTTAAAATCAAATTTACAGGAAGGAATTAGGATTTTTACTGACGGTACAGTTGGAATTGGTACCACTCAACAGCATTATTTATTACCAAAACTTGATGTAAGCGGTAATGTATTATTGCGTGGCAACTGGACAATTTTGCCAAATGGAAAACTTGGTATTTGAACAGAAAACCCACAAGCTCAATTACATACAACTGGTACTGTTAGACTATCTAATTACGATAACGGTTTTTTGCGTGTTGATTCAGAAGGAAATTTATTTACAGAAGATTTTGTAATTCCCACAGTATTATGGACACAGAATTCGGACGGTAGTATATATAATACTGGACTTGGCAAAGTAGGTGTTGGTGTGCAGATACCTATGGCTGATTTACATATAAACGGACAGACTTTGAGTAAAGGCTATGGTTTGGAACTTGGTAACGAATTAAATTACGATGGGAGCAATCATTTTATTACTAATGTACCAATGCACCTTATAAATCCTGATTATACTGGTAACTATCTTGGTATAGGTGTTGGTAATGCAGGTAATAATACTGGTGGCATTATTTTTATTACACCCGATGTAGTTGGAGACCCTCAGCCACGTATGGTTATTACACCTGATGGGATGGTTGGTATAGGTACTTTTAGTCCTAAAAAAATGCTACATGTGTGCCACGATAGAATTATTTTGCAAAATCCAGACCCAAAACCACCTATTAATAAAATTGATGCAGATACTATGTTTATGAAAGAGCCGATTTTTGAGCGTGACAGTATAATTACAAATACTGAGCAGCGTGGCTCAATGCGTTTGGAATTAAATATTTATGAAGGTTCAACCTCTAACTATGTTCATGAATCTTCTACTTGGGACATACAGCCTGCAATACGTTCAAAATATAAAGGTATGGAAGTGCCTCCAGCAATGCATTTCATTGAATCTAAAAGTGGGCATACTGTGATGACTTTACAAGAAAATGGAGCAGTTGGTATAGGAACAATAAGCCCCACAGCACGTTTACATGTAAACGGTGGAGATTTTAAACTTACAAACGGACGTCTTGGAATTGGAGTTGACCGACCTGTAGCCGATTTGGATGTGAAAGGTAGTATTTTTGCAAGCGATGAAATTAGCACAGGCTTGATTAATGCATTCGAAGTTGTTAAAATTGGTACAGAAACATCTGTATTAGAATTAGACATAAATATGCCTGTGCTTTGTATTCCGGGTGTTTTTTCTTGGGCAAACATACGTACTAATTCATGGGCATGTGGATCGGGGATTAAGTTTTTTACTAATACACAATCGAGTACTCCTAAGGAACGTATGCAAATCGCCCCCAATGGTTATGTTGGTATCGGCACAAATGACCCTAAAAGCACACTACATGTCAACGGAAATATAATTTCTAAAGATATAATTGATTTTGCTTATGGTCCATTCGTAAACTCCAATATACCATTAAGCATATCTGATAATAATAGCAATAATACCTATCAGAGTATTATTGCAATACGAAACAATGCTGTTTCTTATGATGAAGGATTGAAAAGATTAGGCATTTCTTTCAATCTATCTGGGGAAGAGAATTTGAATGAAAGCGAAAAAATGGGTGCAATTACTCTCGAAACTGATAATAATTGGTCAAATTTCCCTTCTCTTAATTTTTGGACAAAAAATGAAAAACGATTAACAATACTAAATAATGGTAAAGTTGGTATCGGCACATCAAGTCCAGAGGCATTTTTACATCTTGCCTTAAACCAAAACTGTCCTTTTTTATTGCTTGAGAATAACAGCATCCCAATATTTGCAGTATCCGCTACAGGTAAGGTACAGGTAAGAGACGATTTGTATGTTGAAGGAGTAATAAAATCAGCAGTAGAAGTTGTGGTAGAAACATTTACTTGGGCAGACTTTGTTTTGGAACCAGATTACGATTTAGAAGCTTTTACAGACAGAATGGAAATAATTAAATTACAAAAACACTTGCCAAATATTTATCCTGAGAGCAAAATTCTTAAAAACGGAATCCCTATATCAGAAACACTTCAAGGCTTACTTCAAAATATGGAGGAGATGTACTTGTATATGGATCAAATGCAAAATAAAATAGATGAACTTAACAAAAAACTAATACAAATTGAGACCGAAAACATTGAATTAAAAGCAAAATTTAATGGAAAATAGAATTTATTAATTTATTAATAATTGAAATTATGAAAACAAACAAAAATATTTTATCAATATTTTTATTGATTCTTACAAGTTATTGTTTTGCACAAATCAATGAGGATTTTTTCTATGAATATACTTATGACGTTTCTGGAAACAGAATTAAGCGTGCTGTGTTCGAAATACCTCATATACAACAGCTAATAGTTAATGGAGATACAAGTAATAATCCTATTGAAGAAGAAATTACCATGTTTGATATTTTTGATGATAACACGAATAATGATGATACATTTTTTTATGCTGACAATGAATTATCAGATATCAATGAACTTCAAGACCATGAAAACAAAATTGAAGAAACAGAACAGCAGGCAAGTTTAGAAACAAAAATTGGCGAATATTCTTTAACTGTCTATCCAAATCCTGTTAGGGAAGTTTTGCGTATTGAAATTGAGGGATTGATCGACAGTGAAAAGACTTATTGGCAACTTGTAGATATGCAAGGCAGAATATTAAAAACTCAAGCGATTACTAAACATACTGAATATGTAATGTTTAGCAATATACAACCTGGAACATATTTATTACTATTTATCATTGACAATAAAAAACAGGAGTTTAAAATCATAAGGCATTAATCTTGTTTAAAAAACAATTATGAGAAAATATTTAATATATAGTAGTTTTATAGTGGCTTTAACATTATCCTATATAGGAATATTTGCACAACAGTATGCTGTATGTGAATCAGGTGCAAATTATGTTGAAATGCAACAAACTTGTAATAATATATCTGGAGAATACGAGGCTCGTGAAAAGATTAGTTTAATGCCAAATTTTAAATTTAATAAAAATGAGGGTGGTAATCAAGTTTTTAGCATTAAACTTAACGAAACGCTCGTTTTGGATTTGGAAAGTACACCTGAAATAAACGTGCCAGATATTGAAGATATTGAAATAAATACAAATTTTGCGGTAGGATCAATAAAAGGAATGCATGGAGTGTCGAGTACTGGAGCTGCAACATATACAATCCCAATCGGCGTACCCAGTGGAGTAGCGAGCTTAGAACCAAACATTAGTATTAATTACAATAGTCAGTCAGGAAACGGACTGCTTGGCTGGGGATGGCAACTCGCAGGGACTTCATCAATTGTTAGAGTACCGCAAAATATTTATTATGATGATAATATTACTGCAATACAGTTGACTAATGATGATAGGTTTATGCTAGACGGGGTAAGACTTTTACCAAAAGATAGTAGTAGTTATACAGACTACGGTACAAATAATTTTTTGTATGAAAAGGAAATAACAGATTTTAGTACAATTAAATCAATATCAAATGCCAACGGACCTCAGAGTTTTGTTGTTACTACAAAAGATGGTATTATAATAGAATATGGCGTAACAGCAGACTCTCGACTTTTAACTTCAGGCAACAAAATATTAGCATGGAATATTAATAAAATTACCGATAGAAATAACAATTACATTAAATTCACTTATGATAATTCTAATCAGGAATGTGTAATATCTTACATAGAATATACAGGAAACACAAATGCAGGGCAAGAACCCACAAATAAAATAACTTTTGTTTATGACAAACGCAATGTGGATAAAAATCTTATGTATATAAATAATGGACAGTACATTAAATCGGAAAAAATCCTTACAAAAATTATTGTTAGGAGTAATAATTCAGTTCTTGCTAAATACGAATTTGAATATTTTGATGATGATGTTTTTACTAAGCTTTACAAAATTAGACAGTTTGGAATAAACAATGAAGAAATTAACTCGACGTTTGTGAATTGGGGAGAGAAAAAAGATTTTTTAACAGTTGGGACACCTATCTCACTTCCTGTAACAAATAAAGACGAAAAATTTTGGTTGTCAGGCAACTTTACTGGTACAGGTTTTTCTGACATACTCACTATTGACTTCGCTTTAACAAATAATATGTATTATCACACAAACTTGACATTGTTTTATACAAATTCTTGTGATATAAACGCAAAGTATTGGCCGGTTGAATATAATGTTGGAAATCATTATATAGCAGTTCCTCTTCCCAAGAGATCGTTGGTATATAATACTTCTGATTTTACGGGAAACTTAAGAGATGATATTTTATTAGCTCAAGTCGTTGATCGTATAGGTTATAATCAATATGGCATAGGTGCTTTTAAAATTATTTCTGTAGTTGGTAATTCAGGATCATATTCATTCGTGGAATTACAACAGGCATTTCCACATACAGATGCATACCGTTATAAATTAGACCTTGCAGGTAGAAATGTTTTTTTAGGAGATTACACTGGTGATGGCAAAACTAATATAATGTGCTTTCTTAAAAGAGATACTCTCATTGAATTTCAAGGGACTATGGTAGCATTTGAAAAAAATGATTCTGATGCATATTTATTTACTCCAAAAGAAAACGAATTGTTTCAATTTAAACAAGAAAGTCTTGCGTTATTTAATGATTTATGTAATACTAATAATGAGGTAAGATGTTATGACTTTACTGGAGATGGGAAACAAGAAATAATGATTAAATATTCAAACCAAATTAAAATATATCAAGTCGTTATAGATGAAGGAAAAGCTAAATTCATAGAATTATTGTTTAATAATAGTTGTAATAATCCACAATCAATAATAACCTATGGTGATTTTAATGGTGATGGAAAGACTGATATACTAGTTAAAGAAACGAACTTTATGGAATATAAGCTTTTTATTGATTCTAATACTGGAAATGGTTTTAATCGAGTTGAGCTTCCAATTAATTATGTACAATATATCATGGAATCTTTAGATAATAATAAGGATCATATATTTCATGCTTTTGATTTCAATGCAGATGGGAAAACAGATATAATGATACTTAGAAGGGAATTAATTACTGGTACTGAAATTAATGATTTATTAAAATATAGGTATAATTTCGATATCTACTATAGTACTGGTAATAATCAATTTTTTTTAAAACAATTTGGCCCAACGGAACATTTTACAAGCGAATTGTTTTTTGGAGACTATACGGGAGATGGGGCTATAGATATTTTCCTACAGTCTATACAATCACCTCCTCCCCCTTCTTATTTAAATGGACAACCTATCCAGCACAAAATATTTTCTTTTAATTATAACAATTATAGTTGTTTTGTGGAAAATATTCTTAATGGTTTGGGAAACAGAACACAATTTGAATATAACTTTATAAATAAAACTACAAATTTTAACAGTTACTTGCCAAATTTAATGCCTGATAACATTAATAGTGTAATATTACCAATACCTGTAGTTACTAAAATTAACATTGACAATGCTTTTAATGAAAATAGTTTTACTGTTACTGAATATTCATACACAGGTTCCTTATTTGATAAAAATAAAAGAAACTGGATTGGGTTTTATAAAACCACCTCAAATCAAGTTCGTGTTAATGCAGCAGATGTTGTTACTACTACTGAAAATAAAATCATACATGACGGGTTGCTTGTACCCTACAAGATTACAGGAGGTAATTTAGGAACTCCTGAAACTCTTGTTTCAGAATTTCATTATTCCATAATGTCAAACAATCCCAATAATAATAATATATTCTTTCCTTATGTGAATCTTACAAGTAACATCACATATTCTTCACACAACGAATTAAATACTCAAACTACAGAAAACTATCTGGATGGTAATGGTAATTTGTATAAGTCAATTACACAGAATAATATAGATCATATTACAAATAAAGTAGAATACGAATACTCAACTGCAGGTTTAAGCATTCCACACAAATTATCTAAAATTACACAAACTACTCATTATAAAAATCAAGTTCCTTATAATCATACAACTTTATTTGATTATTGTACAAATACAGGTAACTTAGAACAAGAAACTGATTTAATATCCGGAGTTACAAATCTTTTTACGGATTACAATCATTATGGATTACCACAAACAATGACATCAAATGTTCCAGAGAAAACTCCAAGAACTAAAAATTTTGTATATTCGCAGTGTGGACGTTTTGTTTTAAAAGAAACTGATGATATGGATCTATCTGTTGAATATATATATCACCCAAGTACCAATAATTTGGTTAGTACTACAGATATATATGGTCATATTACTTCTTTTAAGTATGACAATTTAAACCGCTTGATTGAGACGACCAATCCGTTCGGAATAAA
>JAQVOR010000037.1:12720-26905 GCA_028702535.1 Bacteroidales bacterium | reverse complement strand
TTTTTAATAAGATATCGTTCCTACGGAACTTATAAAACACTGATTACTACATTTTTACCAATTACGTCCTATAACTGATACAGTAAAAAACACATTTAATGCACTAAGTTGCAACACAGCACACGCTATCTATACAACAAATGCCGTAGGCATTAAACATTGGTAAAAATGTCAAACAAAAAACGCAGAAGTCCCGTTAGGGACGAAACATAAAAATCTTTTATAACTATAAAATCTCAAATCAAATAACTACGAAACATCAACAACTTTTACAACTACAATGTTCAAAAATAAAATTTTATCAAACATCAAATAATTCTCAAACATTTTCTACCAAAACTCCCCATAAAAGCCATAGATTTGCAACCTAATAAAAATTATTATTTAGAATTCTCTCCAAATATGAAGTTTTAGGCAAACAATTTGCTATTTTTACAGTTGTTAATTTTAAATTAAATAAAATGAAAAAGATTTTAATTATTAGTTTGCTAATAGGTTTTGGGTTGATAAGCTATGCCCAAGAATCTATCGTTAATTGGAAAATTCAGCAATCACGTGAGGTAACTGGAAGTCATATTTTGATAATCTCAGCAGAAATCCCCCAAGAATGGTATATTTATGGGATGAATATGGAAAAAGGAGGTCCGCTCCCATTATTTTTTGCAATTGAGAATGATGATGAGAAAGTAATTGTTGCAGAATTTTCCGAAATTTCAAAAGCTAAAGAGGTTTACGATGACGTGTTTTCTATGAATGTCAGCAGTTATTTTGATAAAGTTGAAATAAAATGCACATTTATACCAAAATCAGAAACTACTGAGTTTAACTTAATAATTGATGGACAAGCATGCAATAAAAAAGATGGAACCTGCGTACCAGTTTATCAAACAATACCAGTCGAGATAATAGATTAAAAACATACAAATAATATACATATAATTTAATTAATTAATTACAAATGAGTGAAAAGATTAAATGTTTGATTATCGGCTCAGGACCAGCCGGTTACACAGCAGCTATTTATGCTGCACGAGCAAATTTAAGTCCTGTAGTTTACGAAGGCTTACAACCTGGCGGACAGTTGACAATCACAACCGAAATTGATAATTTCCCTGGTTATCCTCAAGGAGTTACAGGACCAGAAATGATGAATCAATTAAAAGCTCAAGCAGAACGATTTGACACAGATGTTCGGTTCGGGATAATCACAAAAGTTGATTTTTCAAAAAGACCTTTTAAAATTATTGCCGACAATACTCACGAAATTGAAGCAGAAGTTGTGATTATAGCAACAGGAGCAACTGCAAAATACTTAGGATTTGATTCAGAGGAGAAATTTAAAGGTTTAGGTGTATCAGCATGTGCGACTTGCGATGGTTTCTTTTATAAAGGACGTGATGTAGCAGTTGTTGGCGGCGGTGATACAGCAGCCGAAGAAGCAGCATATCTTGCAGGTATTTGCAACAAAGTTTATATGATAGTGAGACGAGACGAGTTACGAGCATCAAAAGCTATGCAAAAAAGAGTAATGGAGAACCCAAAAATAGAAATTCTTTGGAATCATAATCCAATTGAAATACTTGGCGACAGCTCAGGAGTTACTGGAGTAAAACTATTTAACAATAAAACCAATGAAGAAAAAATAATTGATATTCATGGTTTCTTTGTGGCAATAGGTCATAAACCAAACTCAGAAATATTTGCAGATTATTTGGAAACTGACGAAATTGGTTATATAAAAACTAAATCAGGTTCAACAAAAACAAATATTCCTGGAGTATTTGCCTGCGGAGACATACAAGATAGCGTATATCGTCAAGCGGTAACAGCGGCTGGAACAGGCTGTATGGCCGCAATAGATGCCGAAAGATTTATATCTGAAAATAACTAAACTACAAAACAAGAATTAATAAATTAGGACATAAGTTTTTATGTCCTAATTTATTGTCTAAACTGTGCATCTCAATATATTTATGACAAAAAAGGAACGTTTCGAGAAAGTATTAAACTCATTTCGAGAAAATATGCAATTAGCTGAAACAGAACTCAAGTACGAGTCTCATTTTCAATTACTTGTATCAGTAATATTATCTGCTCAATGCACAGACAAAAGAGTAAACATCATCACTCCTCCCCTTTTTCAAGATTACCCAGATGCAGAAACAATGAGTACAGCAAGTCCGGAGGTAATTTATGAATATATCAAATCATGTACCTATCCAAACAATAAAGCAAAACATCTGTCGGGAATGTCGAAAATGTTAGTCGAAAAGCATTCTGGAAAAGTACCCGATGATGTTGATGATTTGCAAAAACTACCAGGTGTAGGACGCAAAACTGCACATGTAATAGCTTCTGTTCTTTTTAGACAACCCAAAATGGCTGTTGACACTCATGTATTTAGAGTATCGGCACGTATTGGACTAACGACCAACGCAAAAACAGTTTTGCAAACTGAAAAACAACTAGTTAAATATATCCCTACAAAAGATATCCCCGATGCACACCATTGGTTGATACTTCATGGCAGATATGTTTGTACTGCACGCTCACCAAAATGCTCAACTTGCATATTATCAGACTATTGCAAATTTTATCAACAAAACAATAAAAATTAGCTTTTATTAAAAAACTTGGTTGTATTTTTGCATACAATCTAAAATTATGGAAAAAGATATAATAAAATATATTAAAGAAGGGTTAGAAACGATATACAAAGCTGAAATTGACAATCTTGATATTTCAATTGAAAAAACTCGTGAAGGTATTGACGGAGACTTTACTGTCGTAGTATTTCCTTTAGTAAAATACAGCAAAAAAAAGCCAGAGGACACTGCTAGAGACTTAGGAGTTTTCATAAAACAACGCTTCGATGATATTGCATCATACAATGTGATTAAAGGTTTTTTAAATTTTAAAATGACTCAAGAATATTGGGTAAATAGATTAAAAAAACTCTCGCAAAATAATCAAGTAAATCTAAACAAAGGCGAACAAAAAATAATGATAGAGTTTTCGTCACCCAACACAAATAAACCATTACATTTAGGACACATCAGAAATAATTTACTGGGTGATGCGGTTTCAAGAATATTAAAAGCAGCAGGAAATACTGTAATAAAAGTCAATCTTATCAACGACAGAGGCATTCACATTTGCAAATCTATGTTAGCTTGGATAAAATGGGGCGAAAACAGTACTCCGGAATCTACAAATCAAAAAGGTGATAAACTTGTTGGTGAATATTACGTACTTTTCGATAAAAAATATAAAGAGCAGATTGCCGAACTTGTAAATTCAGGATTGTCAGAAGACGAAGCCAAAGAAAAAGCTCCTCTTATGCTAGAAGCTCGCGAAATTTTGCAAAAATGGGAAGCAGGCGACAAAGAAACACGCAGAATTTGGGCAATGATGAACTCCTGGGTTTATGACGGATTTGAACAAACGTATAATATGCTTGACATAAATTTCGACAAAGTATATTATGAATCATCAACTTATCTTTTAGGCAAAGAGCTTGTAGCCAAAGGACTTGCAAAAGACATTTTCACAAAAGACCCCGATAACTCGGTTTGGATAGACTTAACAAATGAGGGATTAGACCGAAAAATCCTACTTCGGAGCGATGGCACAACAGTTTATATGACTCAAGACCTTGGAACCGCATTTGAGCGTTTTGAGGAATTTAATCCTGATAAAATGATTTATGTTGTTGGTAATGAGCAAGATTATCACTTTAAAGTACTCAAGAAAATTATTGATAAATTTGATTCTGACTACTCCTCAAAAATAGAGCATCTTTCGTACGGAATGGTTGAGCTTCCCGAAGGTAAAATGAAATCACGTGAAGGAACTGTTGTTGATGCAGATGATTTGATAGAAGAAATGATTTTAACAGCAACAAAAATTTCAGAAGAAAGCGGAAAAATAAATGACTTATCCGAAAGCGAACGCAAACAAATTATCAAAACAATTGCATTAGGAGCACTAAAATATTATATCATCAAAGTTGACCCAAAAAAGCAGATGACTTTTAATCCTAACGAATCTATCGATTTTACAGGAAATACTGGACCGTTTATACAATATACTCATGCCCGCATTTGTTCAATTCTACGCAAAGCCGAAAAAATGAATATCAAATTCATGGGTAAAATCTCGACAGAAACCAGCTTATTAAATTGTGAAATTAAGATTTTGTCCACTTTAACTGAGTTTGATAACGTAATTATGGAATCTGCAAATAGACTAGATCCAGGCATAATTGCAAATTATATTTATAATCTTGTTAAAGAATTTAATCAATTCTACAACGATTATTCTATCCTTAAAGAAACAAATGCAGAGATTTTGCAATTTAGGTTACAACTTTCTCATCAAGTCGCTTTAACAATCAAAAATGGAATGGAACTTCTTGGTATTGATGTACCCGAAAAAATGTAAAAACTCTTTTTAACACAGTATAATAAAAACCATTAGGAGTTGACAATTCATACAATTACAAAGTTAAGTTAAGTTAAGTTAAGTGATAGCAATTTTCATAAAAACAAATTCATACGCCAAGCATCAGTCTCATCTTCATAGTATGATTTCAAAATAGATGATTTTATAAAACCATATCTTTCATAAAAAACGATAGCATTAAAATTATCTATTCTAACCTCAAGACTTATTGCTTTTTTATTAAGTTTTACGGCCTTAGTAATAGCGTAATCCATTAATTGTCTAGCGACTCCATGCCCACGGAACTTTTCATCAACAACAATAGAATACAATCTCAAATTGCTATAGTTTTGTCTATTTAACAAAACCATCGAAGCAACAATTTTATTATTATTTTCGGCGACTACAAAAAACGACTTCGCTTTTGTAATCAAATATTTAATTTGTCGTTGCGAAAAAGCATCCATTGCAAAGTTATTAGTTTCTAACTGACTAATTTCTATGCTATCATCCAAAATAGCATTTCGCAAAACAAATTTATTAGACATAATAATTATGTTTTTTTTCTAAGACCATAACAAAGTGATTTATAATTCTATAATACAACTCGTCTCCCAAAATTGCATCCTCAATTTCGAAATCAATACTAGGATTATCATTAATCTCAATAACTACTGCTTTATTATTAATCATCTTCAGGTCAACGCCATACAATCCCTTACCAATAAGCGTACTGGCTTTTACAGCAGTTTTAATTATCGACTGAGGCACTTGATATATAGGTACTGTTTCAACATTTCCACAACGGCTTTTGCCTGATTTTGAATGATGATATATTTGCCAATGTCCCTTTGCCATATAATATTTACAAGCAAACAAAGGCTCTCCATTCAATACACCAATTCTCCAGTCAAATTCGGTTGGGATAAATTCTTGTGCTAATACAATTGCTGAAGCCTCAAATAATTCGTCAAGAATAGAAGAATAATCGTCCTCATTTTTGACCTTTTTCATACCATAAGAAAATGAACCGTCTGGAATTTTAACAATAAATGGCACGCCAAGTAGGTCTGACATTTCAGAAAAAGACAAAATATCTGATTTAAAGATTAATTTTGATTTTGGTGCAGGTATCTTTTCACGATTTAGTAACTCATTCAAAAACACTTTATTAGTGCATCTAATAATTGAAACAGGATCGTCAATCACAACCATATCGGCCAATTTTGCTTTTAATGCCAATTCATAAGTAATATGATTAAGCGAAGTTGTGGCTCTAATAAACAGTGCGTCAAACTCCATAAGACGATTAATATCTTCTTCCGAAATAAGTTCGGCATGGATATTCATTTTCTTCGCAATTTTTAGAAATTTATTTAATGCTTTAGTATCACTAGGCGGTAAAACCTCGTTTGGGTCATAGAAAATTGCAAGTCCATATCGACTTGATTTAGGCATTTTAGGGTCTCTCCAAACTTTTTTATTGAAATTATCCAACATCTCTGCAAAAACATCTTGTTCTATATCAGATAAACTACTTAATTGCACCATATCAACGCTTTCAATTTGATTATGAGGACGATTTAATAGCACAATTTCCATAATCGGACATGGATAATTATCAAATATATATCGTGCTATTTTCTCAAGCCCCTTTTCAGCACAATTACCAAAATATATTTTAAGATAATATTTATCGCAAGTCGGATCTGTTTTTTGTATCCATTGATAAAACATTTTTTGCAAACTTCGATCGAGACGTATCCCAGCACCAGACTCAATGCGATTAAGAACTTCGACACCAGGTATAATTTTATGCCCTCTTGCTTGAGCTAATAATGAACAATAATAACCCTCGTCATTATATTCAAGATTATTACTTAAATTAATTACAATTTTTGTTTCTTTACCTGCAGATTCTAATTGCAGATAATCAGAAACACTCAAAATACTTTTGGTCTGATAAAATGGTTTCCACTCATTTAAATCATCAAGCAGAATTAATACTTTTTGCATGATTTTAGCAATTAATAATTACAGCGAAATTAAGTAATTCTTTTATCATTTAACTCAATATTTTAAATATTTTCACTCGCTAAATTATCAGCTTTTAGACCAGTCTTGTTTAATTTTTGAGGCAACGCACCGATAACCCGTTTGTCTTATAAAAAAACAAGCTAGGACGCTCACTCTGCCCACTGCTTGAGCTCAATGCTCGATTCCACGCACTCGTATTAACACGCTCAGTAGCTGACCAAAAGTAGGCAATCGAACCCTGATTAGTAAATAAGCCAGATCCGCCAACGCGAGAGCCCCCAGGCAAAGCAGAAAAACCACTAGTGTTAGTACCATCCCATGCTGGAGTATTACTGCTTGTAACTTTCATTTTGGCTCCAGGACCAGCATCAGAATTAGTACCTCGATTTCCTACTGAAGTTTGGAAAGTATTAAGAGTGGTAACACCTGTTGGCACAACAGTATTTTCCAAACAATATTCATAACGACTCCACTCCAAGTCGGTAGGTATATGGTAACCTACAGGGCAAATACCTTGTATTGCAGTTGCATCACTACCAGTACAAGGGTCGCAATTAGGTAAATCTGCACCATACTTAAATGCAGCATTATAAGTATAGGACAATGCCATAGCTTCTGCCCATTCGTATAAACCACCATAAGTATCACAATTGGCAGAAATATTATTATAACAATATTTTTCTATTAAAGCATTGTTGATTTGCTGGCTTCCTTCAGCATTACTGGTAACCATAGTACCTACGTTTAAATTAGCGGTTAGAAACACTTGAGCACCGCAAGGCTGTGGACCACAAGTACTTGTTAAAAACGTAATAATATTAGAGTTAGAAGTAATACCACAATCATTACTTGCTCTTAGTCTATAATAATAATTAGTTTCACAAGTTAAACTACTTACCAAAAAAGTGGTAACATTACCAACATTGGAGTTGTTTAGTATCCAAGTACCAGTAAAATCACTACTGGTGTTCACATCTAAATAATAGGTGCTTGCTCCTGCACTTGCCGACCAGTTGGCAACAAAGCTTACTGTGGTAATACTACTTGCAGCATTAGCCGCAAATGCACCAGGTAATTGACAACCTATACAGCCAAAGGCAACCCACGTGGAGGAGGTTTCATTCCAAGCTTCAAAGCACTGAGTGGTGGTATTGTAAATAAGCAAGGATTCGGGAATAGGGGTAGTAATAGTGTTACGCTCAGCCGTAGTCATGCGAGGAACAAGTAAACCGGTTTTGGTGGTAGCATCTGCATCAATGTCCAACAGGGCTTTAGAATTTGGTGGATTACCCGACGAATTTATCGCAACACCTTGAGAAAACACTGGAAAGCAAATTAGCACAAAAAACACGAAAATCAAAAGAACTTTTGGCATTGTTTTGATAAAGCGAGATACACTGCGTCTTGTACTGTGTACTTTGTTGTTAAAATGTTTTTTCATAATCAATATGGTTTATAAATAAATGAGTATTTAGTAATTTCCCGACATAAATATGCTTATTTAAGATACAAATATAAATAATAATTTGATTGTGAGACATTTTTTACCATTTTTTTCAAAAAATATTGATAAGAAACTGAATTTTTTGTTCACTTCATTTGAAAATTTAGTTATTATATGCAAAAAAATTATGACAACTGTATATCGGTTGGCTCAGTTCTGCAGCAAAGAAAAACAACAAAAGATCTTCGTCAATTCTGAATACTTTATTATTTGACAAACCCTTAGTTTATTACTTCCTTTGGTCGTGAGGGCTTCGCCTTTGTTTGACAATCCCTAAAGATAATTCTATGCAAATCTTTTTAGGATTAGAAACTAGTCAAATTCGCAGATTATGTTAGTGCAATGATGTTTTTTAAATCGTAATTTCGTAATCTCGTTCGGGAATTTCGATATTTTTAAATCCTCTTTTCTGTAAATGCTTTTTATAGTGTTCTGCAGCTTTAATATCGCCATGAACAAGAAAGATCTTACTTAATTCATCTTTATTTTGACATTCGAGGAAGTCGGCCATTTCGACATAATCGCCATGACCAGAGAAAGACTCAAGTCGTTTTATTTCAGCATTAATGTAGTGTTCTACCCCAAATATAGATATTTTAGCATCCCCTTGTTGCAATCTAGCTCCAAGGGTTGTAGGTGCACAATATCCAACAATAAGAATAGTGTTTTTATGGTCATCAATACTGTTTGCAATGTGGTGTTTAACTCGTCCAGCTTCTGCCATTCCACTAGCCGAAATTATTACGCATGGTTTTTTTGTTTTATTTAATCGCTTAGAGTCGTTTACATGTTTAATATAATGCAATCTTTCAAATCCAAAAGGATCAGAATCTGACTCCATAACTTGGCGTAAATTTTTATTGTAACATTCGGGATGCATTCTAAAAACTTCGGTAACATTTACAGACAAAGGGCTATCAACATAAATATCAATACGTGGCAACCTGTCTTGGTTAAACCAGTTATTAAGTGATAGCACAATTTCTTGCGTTCTTCCGACACTAAATGAAGGAATAATTAGTTTTCCACCTTTATTAACACAAGTATCAATCACAACTTTTAACAATGCGTCTTCCGACTCGTGCTGTGAATCATGAATTCTATCGCCATAAGTTGATTCTGTAATAAGAATGTCGGCTTGTGGAAATGGTGCGGGAGGTTTTACTATTCTATTAGTAGGTCGTCCTACATCTCCTGTATAAGCGATCTTGGTTATTTTACCATTTTCTTTTATACTAACATTTGCGACAGCACTCCCAAGCATGTGCCCAGCATTTGTGAATTGTACAGTAATATTTTCATCAATCTTAAATTTTCGATTAATTGCTACACTAATAAACAATTTCATCGAAGCAACCGCATCTTCGTGCGTATAAATAGGTTTTACAGTCGGCAATCCCTTTTTAGCTAATTTTTTATTATACCATTTATTATCATGTTCTTGAATAAAACCAGAATCAGGTAACATAAGCGAACAAAGATTCCGAGTAGCATCTGTACATATTACCGATCCCTCAAATCCAAGCGTATATAAATAAGGTATCAAACCCGAATGGTCAATGTGAGCGTGAGTTAATATAATATGGTCTATTTCTCTAGGTTCAAATCCTAAATCTCTATTTGATGAGTCGGTTTCCTTACCCTTACCTTGAAACATACCGCAATCCAACAATATTTTTTTACCAGCATCTGTTGTAATTAAATGCTTACTCCCCGTAACTTCGTGTGTTGCTCCAATAAATCGTATTTTCATAATAATATTGTAATTTAAGAACTAATTAAACCCAAAAGTAATAAAAAAGTCGTGTTTTTATAATTCTTTTTAATGTTTTTATAAGCACAGCAATATTTTTTTAATTTATCACTTCTAAATTTGAAAAATCTTAATAGTTTTATCTATTATTGAATAACATTACAAACTATTTTTCCTTTGAAGCATCTAATAAAAAAAACTTACTAAATACAAGCTTATAAAAACGCACAATACGAGACCTTATAACGAAATATCGCATTAGTACAATCGCAATTTTAACATAATTTTAACTAAATTTAGCAAGTCGACTTGCTAAATTAACGTAAATGTAGTAAGTCAACTAACTTTAATTTGCTAAATTTAGTTAGTATTATTTAATAAAATTAGCTAATATTGTAAATAAAAATTGGTTTTAACGATAATATATAGTATATTTACAATAAAAATTATAATAAAAATTGAATTGGATAAACAGAAATATTGAAAACCTATTAGACGATTATATTGTTCCTGGTAAAGTATTTTTGTTATATGGGCCTCGTAGAGTAGGTAAAACGGCTGTACTACACAAATATATTCAAGAACATTTTCGCAATTATTTTATTGGCTCAGGAGATGACATACAGATTCGGAGAATACTATCATCCGAAGATTTAATACAAATTACAAATTCATTTCATGGCTATAATGGGATTTTTATTGACGAAGCACAACGAATTCCAAATATTGGTTGGGGTTTAAAACTATTGGTTGATAATAATCCCAATTTAAAAAACATTGTAAGTGGTTCATCATCATTTAAACTTTCAAAAGATACAGGGGAACCTCTTACTGGGAGGAGTAACACCTTTAAATTATTTCCTGTCTCAATATCAGAAATTATTAAAACTCATGGTAGGATGCATGTTATCCAAAATTTAAACGATTTTCTAATTTATGGAACATATCCCGAAACACTTTCTGCTTTAAATTACAACTCAAAAAAAAGATATTTAATCACTTTAAGAAACTCTTATTTATTTAAAGATATTCTGGAACTTGAAAACATAAAAAATCCAGATAAACTTCACGATCTTCTACAAATGTTAGCATTTCAAATTGGTCAAGAAGTTTCCATAAACGAGCTTTCAATTTCACTTAAAATGGCCAAACAAACTGTAGAACATTATCTTGATTTACTTCAAAAATCCTTTAATATTATAAAAGTAAGAGCATATTCCAACAATTTACGTAAAGAAATATCAAAAAGTCATCGTTACTATTTTTATGACAATGGAGTTAGAAACGCCATAATAAATAATTTCAATCCTATTTTGCAACGAAATGACATAGGAATGCTTTGGGAAAACTTCTGTTTTATCGAAAGAATAAAAAAACAAAATTATAAAGATATCTTTTCTAAAAATTATTTTTGGAGAACTTACGATAGACAAGAGATAGATTTAATTGAAGACCGTAACGGAGTTCTATATGGATATGAATTTAAATGGAATCCACGTAAAACATGTAAAGTTCCTAAAATTTTTAAAGAAACATATCCGAATTCAGAGTTTCAATGCGTTACACCTGATAATTTTTGGGAATTTGTGGTGTAATATAAGTAGAGTTTGTTAAACACAATTAGATTTACGCCAACTTGAAAATCACTAGTCGTAAGTTACTCACGCATAGCACTATGCTATTTTGTTTTTTACAATTGGGGGTCTCCTTTTGAAAAACATAAACAATATATGCTTGATAACCAATATTTAAAAAAAATGCAATTTTTTGAATTACATTTGTTTTGAGAGCAAAATTTTCAAGTTGGGTTAACATCAAGTAGTACCCATTTTAAAAAATATAACTTACTAATAACTTGTTGTCATATTTGAATCTACAACAATAATATAATCTGCAATACCAACATTGTCCTCATATAATTTATTGACATCTTTTTGAGTTACAGTACTAATCGTTACTACTTTTAATTCAGGTGCTTTTTGCCTAAGATACCATCCAATTCCTTCATAATTATCTGAATGATATGCACCATTATAATGAATAAATTTATATCCTGGCTTATAATTTCCAATAATAAAATAAGCCATAGTTGCGTCTTTAATTGCCTGAGCTTTAGGAAGATTTGGGGAACTATGCCCCATCATCATGCCCATCATTTTTTTATAACCGGGTAATTCGGGGTCGTATTCTATTGGTAAAGGAGCAATCCAAGCTTTTTCGTTTTGGGGTAAAGTATCCAAAGCCTCAAAGCCTCCTTTATGTACCATACTTGCATATCGTCTCGGGATATTTGTAGCAATAAAATCCGCATTTATTCTTTTTGCCAAAAATATCAATTGAGAATAATCAGTTTCATAATTCGGCCATAACCTCACAAGAGTATCAAAAGCTTCTTTATTAATTTCATTTTTCAAATATCTGTTTAAGTCTTTCTGATTATCTGCTTCAAACATTTCGGCACCAAAACTCACATCATACTTTTCTGATAAATAAAAACCGACTTCATATTCCAACCAGTGCGAAATAGGATTATTATGAAATTCGCCAAATAAGACGACATCAAATTTCTCTAAACCTTTAAGCATCTTATCAGCACTAAGGGCCTTACCTTTAGCATTATAGATTTTGTAAGCCTCTACTTTTTGAGAAAAAGAGAAATTTACAAGCAATAGAGAAACAATTATTAGTAAAGTTTTTTTCATATTAAAGAGATATTTAGTTTACATATTATAATAAATAAATTATCGCAAGAAAGCACCAATATATTAATCAGTCAAATTTAATAAACTTTTTTAGATGCGAAAAGTTTGCTGTTACTAAATTTATTTTTGATAATAGACTTCGCTACAATTTAAACTATACCTAAAAAAATAAAAAAAACTTATTAACTTTGTACGATAAACAAATAAGGATATTATGAAAAAAATTTGGATAATGATTTTAGTAAGTGCCTCGATTGTTATTGCATGTAATCCTAAAACTGACAAGGAAAAAGAGACAAAAACAGATGAAAATCTATCAACAATTTATGGAAAAATTGAAAACAACAAAGAAAATTTAATTTATTTGTCGTACAATTCGATAACAGATACAATAAAAACAAACGAGAATGGCGAATTTACCACAAAACTAATCTTATCTCAACCAACTGTAGTATCATTTCTCAGCGGACGAAACCAAACCATGATATATTGTTTACCCAAATCAAATATAAAATTCAATGCAAATGCTACTGATTTTTCTAATACTCTTAGTTTTTCGGGTAGTGAAGAAATTGTTAACAACTACTTAGCCGAACAGAGCAAAGCAATGCAAAATGCAGGCATTAATAGTGAGCAATTCCTTTATGCAGCAGATTATAAAATCTTTTTAGCATCTTTAGATAAGCTTTTTAGTACAATGCAAGCAAGGTTTGAGAATTTCGCAAAAAACAATACTGAAAAATATCCAGAGTTTGTAAAATTAGAACCCAAAAGACTAGACCTACTTACAGCAACTCTCATTTTAACTTATTATACTCCAATAATTTCTTCTAATAAAAACATTGACGAGGTAGAAATAATATTAGATAATTTAACGGGAAGCCTCGATATAAACAATTCAAAAATGCTACAATTAACTGAGTTTAAACCATTTGTACAAAACTTCGTTCCATATCTTTTAACCAAAGACTTACAGGGTAAAAAAGTCGAGTTTTCCTCAGCTACTGAATATGCAGATTTTTATTTTGGAAAAATAGATAATCTTTTTATTGAAAATACAGTTAGAGAATATGTCTATTACAATTTTATTAAAGAATTTATTTCATATTATGGTGCCGAAAGTATTGTTGAAATTTATTCGGTTTATAAAGATATGGCTACCAATAAAGTCCAGCTTACAGAATTAAACAAAATATTTTCGGAATACAACAAACTTGCTAAAGGACAAGCATCAGTCAACTGGTCTTTTCCAGATATTGAAGGAAAAACATACAGTTTAAGTGATTTTAGAGGGAAATATGTCTATATAGACGTTTGGGCAGCATGGTGTGGTCCTTGCATAAGAGAAATACCAGCATTGGAGAGTTTAAAACAAAAGTTTGCCGATAAAAACATTGCAATTATCGGAATTTCGATTGATGAAAATCGTGCTGATTGGATAAATATGCTTCAAACAAAAAACATGCAAGGTACCCAACTACATGCAGGAGGCTGGAATAATGATTTGTGTAATTATTTTAAAATTACAGGAATTCCACGCTTTATTTTGCTTGACAAACAAGGGAATATTATTAACTCAAATGCTGATAGACCTTCAGGAAATATTGAGGAAGTAATAAGAAATTTAGAGGGAATTTAGTGTTTTGAACGAAAACATCCAATAATTGTGTACTACTCCTATCCTATTTATTTTGATTACATACCAAATCCAAAATCTCGAGTTATACTAAACGATATAGCATACGA
>JAQVOR010000037.1:0-12620 GCA_028702535.1 Bacteroidales bacterium | reverse complement strand
ATAAGTTTCGGAATCGGTATTCGTGTCTTAATTGTAAAATTACCGTGATATCTTTTGTTAACTCAGTATGTCTGTTTGCTAAATGTTTTGAAACAAACAGAGAAGTTGTAATAGCGTCTCCAAAGAGATAATTTAATTTGTTTTCATTAAAGTTTTTCTCCCACCTACCTAACAAAATAAAACGCATACTTGGTCCTTCAAGTTCTTTAACAAATATAGCCTGAAGAATTGATCCAAAATGTCCTGTTGAGGGTTGCGTATCTATTCCTAATCTTACCCCATCCACTTCTTGAGGTTTAGTTGTAAATGGCATTTTAATTCCTCCACTCACAGAAATTTCAGTTTTTCTTACCACATCTTTATAAATATTATATTTACCACTTATCACTGCATTTGAAAGTCCAAATCCTCTATCAGAAAAATCTAAATATGTATAATTTTGTGTTTTATTAATAAAGTAACCAGCTTCTAATTCAAGAGTAAACCTTCTTGTTATTCCTCTTCCGACATTAAAACCAACATAATTATAATTTGCACTAGATACTCGTGCAGGTAAATCATAATCAATAGCATTATTGCCTTCAAAATATTGATTTGCAAATGAATACCTATAAAATACTACTGCTCTTGTAATTCGAGGCTGAAGAATACCAACATTAGCACTTCCAGCAATAGGATTACCAGGAGATGCAAAACATTGGGCTTTAAGTTCATTTGGAAAAATAAAAAAACTTAAAACAGTAAATATTAAGACAATTATTTTATTCATTTTAGAAATTTTCAGAACTTAATGCGAACAGATTAGTTATTATCCTCGCACATAGATAGTTATGTTTTTAGTTTTAGTTTTACCATAAGTATCTTTAACAGCACAACCAATAGTAATATCTCCAAACGTACATGAAGATGGCACATAAGTTACTTTGCTTCCACTCCCTAAAAAAGATCCCAGAGAGACTGTCCAACTGTAAGTAATATCTTTTCCAGATGCTTGTGCTGTTAAGACAACAGTATTACCACCATCAACGCTATCTTTATCGGCCGTAAGGGAAGTAAATACTAAGTCTATTTGCTCATCTGAGGGTGGATCATCAGGTTTATCACAAGAAAAACCAATAGTACCTAATAAACTAATTATCACAATTACAACAAGAAATTTAATATTTTTCATTTTAAAATAATTTTAATTATTAATCCTTAACACATCTAACAGAAAACGAATAAGTTTTAGGAAATGTGTCATATCTACCTACACCTGCTTGAGTCCCCCAACATCTCCTCATAGCAAATGTTTCGCTAGAATAATCTATGCCTTCTGTAGAACACCATATATAGCCAGCAGACCCCACAAATCCAAAGCTTGATGATTTTCTCCCTGCAAGCTGAATGTTTAGACCCGAGCTCCCCCCTTCTTTCATTGCTGTTCCAACACCTTGAGAAGTACCTCGCCATATATTATTTAAATCTGCTTCTGCTTCAGTCATTCCTAAACTTATTTCTAGTTGTTTAAATTCGGCATCACTAGGAATATGCCAGCCTGTAGGACAAATCCCTTGTGTACTTTCGGTTGTTGAATAAGCCATAGTTTCGTCCCACTGATACAAGCCGCCATAAATATCACAGTTTCCATTATCATCACCATAGCAATACTTTTCTATTTGCGAATTATTTGTGGAATTAGTAGCTCCAGTAAGTTGTGTGCCAATATTCAGATTAGCAGCCATCCAACATTTTCCGCCAAGTAAAACAGTAGGATATGATTGAGAGTCTCTAGCATCAACTAAAGGTTCGCCACAATTAAATGTTTCAGCAGTGGTAAAACTAATAGTTACATTATCTTCATTATATCCACAATGGGTAGTAAATACCAACCAACGTAAAACATATGTCTCGCCAGCATTTCCACTAAACACACTATTATTAGCATAAACATCATTTATATTACCTCCGCTACCTGATGAAATTGACCAAAAACCCGTTCCTTCAGCAGGAGTGGTTGCAGCAAGTACTGTGGTTGTCCCAAGGATATTTAATTGATCTTCACCAGCATTGGCGTCGCTTGGTAAAGGTAATAATTCGATATGTTTTGTTGGAGTGTAATATTCGGGCATACATTCGGGGTCGGTAATTTTCAATCTTAAATACACATCTTCTTCAAGTATAAGTGTACACGAAAAGCCTGTTGCACCCAGATAATCATTCCAATTTATGTTATCAAATGAATATTGCCATTGTAGTTCTCCACTAACATACGATTCTGCATGTAAAATAAACTCTTCACCAACGCAATAATTTTGTTGGGCATTAGCTACGTGAAAAGTAGCAAACATCAAGATTAATCCAATAATACAATATGCGATAAAATGTTTTAACATTAGTTTGTTATTATAATTTTGTCTGTTCGTGTAAAATATTTGTTCTTATATTGCAAATAATAAACGCCAGCTTTAAATGTTTCGGTATTGATTTTTATGATATTTGCAGAGTTTACATCAGATTTATATGACTGACTAAAGACTTTTAGGCCATTTATTGAATAAATGCTTAAATCAAACTGAGCATCATTACTTATTGTTTCTGAAAAACTTACAAACACATAATTACTTGCGGGTTTAGGATAAACTGACAGATCTGCTTGTAAAACTGGAGCAATGCTTGTTGGGTTTGGACATTCTGGTATATAAAAATACAAATGATACTGAGCAAACGAGTTTAGACCAAATAATAATATCAGAATTGTAATTAATATTTTGGTAACAGACCTAATCATACTTTATATAATTTTAATACACAAATATACAAATTTTATTTAATAAATCAAAATGTTTTTGGACACTTAAAAAAGTGAGGAAATTCAGTTAATTAGTTTCGGGCTGAGGGTTGAGGGCTCAACAATTTTCATACAATTAGTAAAATTATCAAGTTGTTAAACAGATTTCTCCCGTTGGTCGAAATGACTATTGTTATTAGGAGATTAGGGAGAGGCTTGGTGGCGGCTTTGCCGCCACCAAGCCTCTCCATTCAATAATATTAATACGTGTCATTTCGACCGCAAGGAGAAATCTGTTATTTTTCGAGTATAATTTAAATAATCAAACACCTCGGCTCGGCACATCGCATCCGAACAAGCAACAAACCGGAAACTCAAACCGAGCCGCCAGTTGGCGGTGAGCTCACGAGCGAAGCGAGTAAACCCAAAACCCTCAAAACTCGAAACGTTTTCAAACACCAAGAAATGTTTATTAAGAAATTATTTAATTTTAATAGTTTGTGTTCTATCTGGTCCTACTGATAAATATTTAACTTTAACTCCTGTTTGAACTTCTAAGTATTTAATATAGTTTCTTAATTCTACAGGTAAGTCTTCAATTTTTTTGCAGTTTGTTATGTCTGATTTCCAACCAGGCAGCTCTTCGTAAATAGGCTCAAGCTTATCCGTCATTTCATACGGCATATAATCTATTACTTCTCCATTTATTTTATATCCAACAGCAACTTTTATCGTATCGAAACCACTAAGCACATCGGCTTTTGTGATTATAAGTTTTGTAACTCCATTAAGCATAATTGAATACTTCAGAGCAACCATATCCAACCAACCGCAACGGCGAGGTCTGCCAGTTGTAGAGCCATATTCGTTACCGTTATCACGCAGAGTTTGACCATCTTCATCATGAAGTTCTGTAGGGAATGGACCACTACCAACACGAGTACAATATGCTTTACATATACCTAAAACAGCTCCTATTTTGTGCGGAGAAACTCCCAAACCTGTACAAACTCCCGAGCTAGTTGTATTAGAGCTAGTTACGAAAGGATATGAACCAAAATCGATATCAAGCAAAGTTCCTTGAGCACCTTCGGCAAGAATGCTTCGTTTTTCATTTAAAGCCTCGTTAATAAACTTTTCGGAGTCAATAAATTGAAATTCTTTTAAAAATTCAATTGCTTTAAACCACTTTTGTTCGTAATCATCATTATTACCATCAAATTCGTAGCCTTTAAAAATTTTATTGTGATGTGTTTTGGTGCTATTATATTTAAGAATAAAATCATCTAAAAAAATATCACCAATACGAATAGCAATTCTTGCAGTTTTGTCGGTATAAGCTGGACCGATACCTTTTAAAGTAGAGCCAATCTTATTATCAGCTTTTTGCTCTTCATAAGCTTTGTCTAACATACGATGGCTGGGCATTATTAACTGTGCTTTTCTACTAATATATAAATTGCTTCTTAGATTTGCACCTACCTTTTCGGCTTCGATAATTTCATTCATCAAAATAACAGGGTCAATCACGACACCGTTTCCGATTATGTTCATTTTATCTTCATGAAAAATCCCTGAGGGAATAGTATGAAGAACATGTTTAATATTATTAAATTCGAGGGTATGTCCAGCATTTGGTCCACCCTGAAAACGAGCAATAATTTCGTACTTGGGAGTTAAAACATCTACTATTTTACCTTTTCCTTCGTCACCCCATTGTAATCCTAATAAAACATCAATTTTCATTATAATCTAATCTTTAAAACCTAAAATCTAATCATTTAACTCATAATCAGTAATATTAAAATGAATTCATTTCTTAAAAAATCAATCAATTTAACAGTCGCACAAGATAATACTTTTAATTATGAAATTTGATGATTTATAAAAGATTTTAGTATTTCATTAGTTCATTTAATTAAAGAACTAAATCTGTAACCTGCTCCACAGCGCTAAAGATAAGCAAAGATCAAAATCTGCAGCGAACTTCTTAATAAACAAAAGCCGTAAACTGCTACCTCTACTAAATTTGTGATAACATTTTAAAAATATTATTTTTTTAGTTTATTCTTCTTTTTTTACTTTACACTCGCTACACAAGCCATGAAAATAAAGAGAATGATGCGAAATCACAAAATCATTAGCTTTTGAAACTGTTTTCTGGATTTCTTCAATCCTAGGATCGCAAAACTCGATAACTTTTCCGCAATTAGTACAAATCATGTGGTCATGCTGAATACAAGCATAAGCTTTTTCATAAGTGCTCATATTTTTGCCAAACTGGTGTTTTGTAACTAGTCCGGCATCAAGTAAAATATCTATATTATTGTATAAGGTGGCACGACTAACACGATAATTTTTATTTTTCATCGATATATATAAGCTTTCAATATCAAAATGTCCATTGCGAGTGTATATTTCATCTAAAATTGCAAAACGTTCAGGAGTCTTACGAAAGCCTTTGCGTTCAAGGTATTCAGTTAAGATATTCTTTACTGGGAAATTATATTCTTTAACATCCATAGTGCGTAAATAATTTTAGACTAAATTAAAATAAAAAAAATTAAAGAACAAATAAATTAGTAATATTTTATAAACAGGTATGAACAATGAGTATTTCATTCAAGATAGGAAATTTATTAGAGTTAGTATCTATGTCCGAATTGTGATGCTGTGATACTTGCAACCACACGATAAAAAAATCGTGCGGTAGCGTTTGTGGTTACTGAATTACTGTTATACTTGCAACCACACGATGAAAAAAACGAGCGGTAGCGTGTTTGATGCTGTGTGATTACTGGATTATTGAATAACTGGATAACTGGATTACAGAAACACTATAAACAAGCATTATTTTCTCTTTGAGTTTTATTTTTTCAAACTAATACAAGTTTTTTATTATAGAACCGAAAATTATAGTACTTTTGCAGCCTTTTTTGAATTAAAAATTATAATATAGAAATGTCAATTAGCAAATTACGAAACATAGGAATTGCTGCTCATATAGATGCAGGAAAAACAACCTTAACAGAAAGGATTTTATTTTTTACTGGAACCAACCGAAAACTTGGTGAGACTCATAACGGTCAGGCGACAATGGACTTTATGAAGCAAGAACAAGAAAGAGGTATCACTATCGCCTCTGCTGCCATAACCTGTAAGTGGGACGATCATCAAATAAACTTGATAGACACACCTGGACACGTTGATTTTACTGTTGAAGTAGAGCGTTCGCTAAGGGTTATTGACGGTATGGTCGCAGTTTTTTGTGCTGTAGGTGGAGTAGAGCCTCAAAGCGAGACAGTATGGAATCAGGCAGACCGATACAGAGTTCCGCGTATTGCATTTATAAACAAAATGGATCGCACAGGTGCAAATTTTGAAGATGTTGTTTTCCAGTTAAGCAAATATTTAGATGCTAATCCTGTTCCTATGCAAATACCGATGGGTTCAGAAGATACTTTTACAGGTGTAATTAACATTATCACACGAGAAGCATTCACATTTGAGGACAATCAAAGAAACATCAAAGCAATACCTACCGAATATGTTAAAAAATCTGAAGATGCACGAAATTTCATAATCGAAAAAGTAGCAGATTTTGATGATGATATAATGGAAATGTTTGTAAACGAAGAAGAAGTTTCGTCAGAAAAGCTTATGAATGCTGTAAGAAATGCTACACTCAAACTGCTTATAACGCCTGTTTTTACTGGAGCAGCATACAAAAACATAGGAATTCAATTATTACTTGATGCTGTTATTCGGTATCTCCCCTCTCCCATTGATGTTGGAGCGATTATAGGACATGATGTAAATGACCCAGAAAAAACTATTACTAGAAACCCATCATCAAAAGAACCATTTGCTGCTTTAGCTTTTAAACTTATCAACGATCCTTATGTTGGACAGCAAACTTTTATCAGAATTGTTTCAGGTCAGCTACATAGTGGAATGCAAATATACAATTCGACAAAAGGGAAAACTGAACGTATTGGACGTATTTTTAGAATTAAAGCAAAAGAACGAGAAGAAATTAAAGAAGCTGGGCCTGGCGAAATCATTGCACTTGTGGGAATGAAAACTACAAAAACTGGCGACACTCTTTGTGATATTGATAATCAATTGTTATTAGAAGCAATACATATTCCAGTTTCAGTAATTGAATTAAAAATACAAGCATCGAACCAAAAAGATAAAGATAAACTTGGCGAAGCATTAGCTAGACTAATAAATGAAGACCCCTCTTTTAATGCTAGATATGATGACGAAACTGAAGAGACAATAATCTCAGGGATGGGCGAATTACATCTTGAAATTATTGTTGATCGACTTAAAGATGAGTTTAAACTTGACGTTGAAGTTGGAGAGCCATCAGTTGCATACAGAGAAACTATCTCCGAGATAACTGAAGTAAACTATAAACACTCTAAACAATCAGGCGGTAAAGGTCAATATGCTCATACCGTATTTAGGATGGAACCAAATACAGGCAAAGGATACGAATTTATTGATATGATAAAAGGTGGAAAAATACCTAGTGAGTATATTCCTTCTGTTAATAAAGGGATTAAAAAAATTATGGAAAGAGGCGTTATTGCAGGATTTCCGATTGTTGATGTTAAAATAGTATTATTTGAAGGAGGGTTTCATCCAGTAGACTCTTCTGATATGGCGTTTCAAGTTTGTGCACAAGCTGGTTTCAGACAAGGATTTATGAAAGCCACGCCACAACTTTTAGAGCCTGTAATGAAAATCGAAGTAAACACACCTGATGAATATATTGGCGATGTTGTTGGCAACCTCAATCGTAAACGAACCAAAATCGAATCGATGAGACGCTACAGAAAAGGCTCTCAAAAAATTATTGGTTTAGTACCTCTAATGGAAATGTTTGGCTATGCAACACAATTAAGAAATATCACATCGGGTAGAGCAAACTACTCAATGGAATTTTATCAATACGAAGCCTTACCTGCCGCAACCCAAGAAGAAGTACTAAAGAAACTGGCAGAAAAAAACAAAAAATAAGATTTTAACGTATCTTTACAAAAAAAAGTTTTATGATTGAGCCAGGCAAAACATATAAATTAGAAATAATTAAAATTGAGGGTGATAAACTCTATTGTGATGCCCAAAATTTGGGTATAGTTGAAGTTGTAAACAACGATTTGGTGCTAAAATTTAGCATAGCAGACCAAACTACAGTTTTTCTTTATTACGATAATGAAAATAAATTATGTGGATTTCACGGTCGTCCGTACGCAGAAGCTGGAGAATTTGCTCGACTTAAAGTTGTTGCCAACACAAATATAGGATCATTTTTAGATTGGGGAATGGACAAAGATTTGTTTTGTCCATTTGCCGAGCAAAAACAAACGCCCGAATTTGGCAAATACTATATTGTATATATATATATCGATCCTCTCACAATGCGTACTGTTGCGAGTATGAAATACGAAAAGTTTTTGTCATCCGAGCCTACAAATCTTGAGGAGGGCCAATCAGTTGAGGCTCTAATACTCAATAAATCTCAATTAGGATATAATGCGGTTGTAAACAATCAATTTCAAGGTTTGTTTTATGATAACGAAGTTTTCACAAATCTAAAACCTGGCACAAAATTAAATGCGATTGTACATAAAGTTAGAGACGATAATAAACTCGATTTGAGATTGTTCAAAAACGATGCCTCAGACATATCCGAGTTTGAATCTAAAATAATAAGCTATATGCAGGAAAACAATGGACACATGAATATCAATGATGATAGTGCTCCTGAACTTATTTACAAAACATTTGGTATCTCAAAAAAGAATTTTAAAAAAGCTTTAGGCTCTCTATACAAAAAAGAAATCATTGATCTTTCTAAAAACACAATAACTTTTATCAAAAAATAACATATAATTCTAAGTTGAACTTACGATTTTTGATATAAGTTTAAACACTTTCATCAAAAAACTACTATATTTATGATAAATTTCCCCTTTAATTGCATTTTTTTAACAAAAAATCGTTTTTGAATTAAAAAATTTTGTAACTTGCACTTGGAATTGAATTAAGCACTTAACCCTGATTAATTACAAATCCATAATTAATATTGTTTTTACTAAATTTATTTTTTATGAATGTATTTGTCGCTAGCCTTCACCCTTCAACTAAAGGAGAAGATTTAAAAGTTTTATTTGCTGATTACGGACCTATTATTTCAGCAAAAGTAATTATGGATCGTGAAACCCGGAGATCTAAACGTTTTGGATTTGTAGAACTCGAATCAGACGAAATGGGAGAAAAAGCCATTGCAGAACTAAACGAAACAGAATTTCAAGGTAACACTATTATTGTTAAACATGCAAATGAGAAGTAAAAAAAGCGGCAATGCCGCTTTTTTTTTATAATTTTAAAATTACTTCGTTAAAATCTTCTTGCACCTTATTGGCAATATCATGAAAACCATTAGCAGTTTTTGATAAATTTTCTTTACCATAAATTACTTTATAAGGTTTTCCCGAAAAATAAACACGAATATCCTCCTTTTGCTCGGTCTTAGGATAATATGCAAAAATCAATTTCCCTTTATCAATATAATACTCACGATAAGATGTTGCTTTGACAACTATTTTAACAAGCTTATTATCAGCATAATATCCTATAACACCACCTGATTTTCGTTCAAGCAAATTGTGCATTGAATTTATTTCTTTAAACTTTTCTCTAATATATTCGGTTTCGCTGTTATAATCAGGAAGTTCCCACAACAATTTACAATATCTCAACATTGATTTAGCATTATACTTTATGCTATCAGCATTAAAACTCTTAGAATCAAGAAAATAATTTTCGTTCAATAATGCCTGATTGGAGGATTTAATCGTCTCAACGTTATCTCCATCAAACTTTAAAATAAGTTCGCCACAATCGTGGCACTCATAAACAAAAAAGAGCAAATTTTGAAAGTCATCATATATATAATACTTGGTAAATTTTATTGCTGACATAAAAGCATCTTCGGAAATCATTCGGAGCGTTTCGCCATGATAATAAGAATATGAATAATAAAACGACTTTTCGATTTGATAATTACTTAGTGCTGGCCATGAGTGAGCATCAGCATTTGTAATAATAACATCTCGATAAATATTACTTGTATCACAAACCTCAGCAAGATGTTTCATTACAAGCTTTTTATTTACTTGTGCATAAGAGCTTATTGAAACGAAAAGTACTAGACTTAAAAGAAATATTTTTTTCATGGTTTTAAAATCGGGTTTAACTAATGATTACTTTTCTTGTATCTCTTCAACTTCAATTTTCCAAGTAAATGGAATAGGTTCAACAGCATATCCTTTTTTACGCAGTAGTTCAATCACACCTTTTTCTCCTGGGAGATGAGCAGCACCCACAGCACAAAACAAGCTTTCTTTTTTAGCAATTTTTATAAAATTTTTAGCCATTCCTATATTTCGATCAACCAAAAACGCTTTATTAAATTCTTTTGGCAAAGCCGTGTCATTACTAACATCGAATAATTTAATCATATCAAAATTTAGATAAGCTTGCACCAACTCCTCAAATTGCACATCGCTATTTACACTTGATGTATCTGTAAGTCCCTCGTACAACATATCGACCTGGTCCTGAATATTTATTGCATCAATAGCATTAATTTGATTCATGAATTTTTCGACACCATAGCACGATTTACCAGCTTTTCTGGCTTTATCAAGAAAATAAAGGTCGAGTGGCATTTCCATATCCTGTTTAAGTCCCATCTGCATTAGCTGGGAACTAAGAAAAAATGGTTTCATTTTATTGTACATAAACATGCCAGTGCCAGTCTTTTCTTTAACAATACTATCTAATATATTATATTGTTCATCAGTCAAAAACTCCTTAATAGTCTTTTTCTCCATAAACATGGCTGTTTTAATTTCGTTTGGGTCAATATCATCCATTAAAATTTCCATTGCAAACGCATCACACTCATCAAAAGCAGTTGTTACAGTTTGGTCAAAAGCAAAAACTTTCTTATCCTGAATATGTATCGTACCATACAAATAACAAGGCGATTTAATTTTTTTGCCAGTAACTTTCCACAAGATAGATTGTGAAAAAAGCGAGGCAACAATCAATAGAAACGATAAAACAACAGTGATTTTCTTCATAGCATTTAAAAATTAAGTTTTATAAAACATAAAAATACAAAAAAGCTCTTGACAAACAAGAGCTTTCTAATAATAATTATTTAAGATATATTAGTTCTATTCCAAAATCTATTTATCTTTCTTATTTTTCTTTACAATGTTTGGCAACTCAAGTCCATAACCATTTTTCTTATCAACAGCTTTAAGCACTAATGCCAACACCATAGCCAATACTCCAAAGCCAGCAAAAATAAACTCTGGAATTGTATAGTCATATTTAGCTACTCCACCCGCAGCAATTGTTTCAGCAACTCCAGGATTAGATGCGGTAAGTGCCCATCCTATTAAAACTGGCACTGCCATTAGACCAATATTCTGAATCCAGAAGATAAGTCCATAAGCAGAACCCAAAAGTTTATCTTCTATAATTTTAGGAATTGATGGCCACATAGATGCCGGAACTAAAGAAAATGCTGTACCTAATACTACAATAGTTAAAACAGCGGTAAACATATTAAATGATTCTGCTGGGACCAATGCAAAAATTAGGTGAGAAATAACTAATAATACTGCTCCAAAAAACATTAACGAAGCTCCATATCCTCTTTTATCCAGGAAATATCCTATTATAGGTGTTAGAAGCATTGCTCCAATAGGAAACCAAGAGAATAAAGATGATGCTACATCCATCGACACATCTAATTTTGAAGATAACATCTCCGCTGCAAATTTCTGAAATGGAAATATTGCTGAATAGAATAAAACGCACAGACCAGCAATAGCTAAAAACCCTGGATTTTTCAATATTTTCCCTAAGTCAGAAAACTTAAATTCATCTTCAGGGGCTTGTTTTAATGTTTCTCCTGTTTCCTTATCTAATTTAGCATCCATAAAAGTGTAAACTAAAAAAGACAAAGCTCCTATTGTTAGAAAAGCCATAGCCCAAATCATAGCAAGCTTAACTCCATTAACATCTCCATAAGGTAAAGATTCTGTAATTCCTGCAAATCTAGGTGAAAGTTGGAACACAGCAAATACTCCTAGTCGAGCAATAGCCATTTCTAATCCCATTGCTAAAGCTAACTCCTTTCCTCTAAACCACTTTACGATAGTCTTAGAAACCGTAATACCTGCCATTTCTACACCTATTCCAAATATAGCAAAGCCCACATAAGATAATAAAGCTGTAGTTGGTAACTGCATACCAAAAATATCAACAACTAAACTTGTATCAATAAAAGAAAGAGCAAAAAACTTTATCCCTCCTCCTAAAAACATCGCTACCGCAGAAGTTCTCAGCGTAAAGCGTATTCCCATTTTATCTAATATAATACCCGATAAAATAAGAAAACCCATTACATTTAGTATAAACTCAGAACCTCCGAGCCAACCAAATTGTTGATTAGACCAACCATAATATCTCTCTAACGAGCCTTTTAAGGGTGCAGCAACGTCTACAAAAAAGTAGGCGAAAAACATTGTAAGAGATATTAATCCTAAGGCTACCCATCTAGCTGTTTTTGAATCTCTCAAAGAATTTTTAATTTTTTCTGTCATAACAATAAAATTTAAAATGTTTTTATTTAAACCACAAAATTAAAATTATTTTAAGACGAAATTACTTTATCGTATAATATTTTTTATTATTTTATTATTTACTCTGTTATTATACTTTTTTTTCCTATTTTTGTGAAAAACAAAATTTA
>JAQVOR010000146.1 GCA_028702535.1 Bacteroidales bacterium | reverse complement strand
CCAATTTGAAAAAATCAGTAGATTTTGATAAACCACTGAGATTTGACAATAATCCGATATCTAGCATTATTGCTTTAAATTTTTTATCTGAAGAATGAGACAATAATGGTACTTGAGGATTTGTAACCGATCTAACTCTCTTAAATAGTCTTGCAGTTTCAAGTAGCTCGAAAGCTTTTTTTATTGTAGGATTTGAAAAATCTTCTGCTAAATCCGTATATTTTATTTGATTACCAACTCGACTGGAAACAATTGGAAGCACTGATGTTAGACATCGTTTGTCGCTTCTGGCTGCATATTTTGAAAAATCTTGTCGAAAAGTTTCAATTAAATTTGTTTGAACATCATACACTTTGAATAAATGAATTTGTTTCAGAATAAATTTTGACACATTCTGGCATACCTCCAATATAAAAATATTTGTGCAATTCATCTTTTATCATCGAATCAATAATATCAGATTGAAGACTAATATTACCCGAAATTAGTTTTGCAACATTCGCTTTTCCAGTAGCAAGTAAAAATTCGTAAAAATTCATAGGATACATATCTAATAATTGTACCCTACCAACTGGAAATGAAATATCCTGTAATGAAAATTCTAATAAAGATCCTGCAGCAATTATGTGCAGGTTTGGCAATTGTTCATAAAAATAACGCAAGGACATTATTGCATTTGGACATTCCTGTATTTCGTCAAAAAACAACAAGTCCACTCCTGGTTCTATTGTAGAACCAAGCAAAAGCTCCAATTCGGAAATTATTCTTGTTGCGTCCAGATTCCTTTCAAAAAGCTCATGCCATCTTAAGTTCCAAGCTTTTACCTAAGAGTCAGCAAGGATTGATTAGGACAAACCCGATATTTGTAATTAATAGCGATGATAGAATTGAATATGTTGCTGCAAGTCCAGAAATAGTGAAAGCAGAATTAGAAAAATTAGTCACGGACATTAATTTATTGTTGAAAATTGAATTAAATGATTTTGAAATCTTTTATTTTGCTGCACAAATTCACTTGGTATTTGTAAAGATACATCCGTTTCAAGATGGGAATGGACGGACTGCTCGATTATTAGAAAAATGGTTTTTGATTGAGAAAATTGGTGAAAAAGCCACTGCTGTACAATTGAAAAAAAAATACTTTTCAAAAATTAAAGACTATTATTTTAATATCAAAAAATTAGGACTAGAATACGAGGATTTGGATTACGACAAAAGTATAGATTTCTTATTAATGACAGTTTATGGTCTTGAAAATAAAAAATAAAATCGTGGTAGCAGTTTAGTTGATCCCTCGTTCAGCTTTTATTTTATTATAAGCTTCGTTTATAGATTGAAATTTCTTTTTTGCAGCATTTTCTATATCTTTCCCCATTGATGCGACTTTGTCGGGGTGATGTTTGATTGCCATACTACGATACGCTTTTTTGATATCATCATTAGTTGCATTTTTATCAATTCCAAGTATTTCGTACGCAGAGTCTGTTTCTGGAACAAACATTGACATTACAGATTTATATTCGTGTTGAGTCAATCCAATTTTAGTTGCGATTTGTTCAATGAGATTTATTTCGTCTTTGTGAACCACGCCATCGGCAGCAGAAATACCAAATAGATAGTGTAATATCTGTAATTTTAATGGATTACTCATATTCCTGCGTACTTGTTGGCAAACATCATCAAGCGGAATATCTTTTTCTAATAATTCTTTCAGTATTTGTAAGGCTTCTTTGGTTTCGGACTCCGAGAAATTTGAAAGAAGAAATCTTTTTACAAATTCGAGTTCACTCTTTTTTACAACTCGGTCGGCTTTCATTACTGCTGCCGAGAGTACCAAAAAAGTGAGCATAAAATCGCCTCTTTGAGTTTGCCCTCCTGCTTTTAGTGCCGATGTACTTATTCTAGCATTATCAAAAAATGAGCCTATAAAAAAGCCGAAAAGTGCACCAATTGGCCCTCCAAAAGCCCAACCTAAACCACCGCCTATCCATTTGCCAAGTTTTACCATTTTTCTTTAATGTGTTTTATTATTTCTAGACTTTGTGAAATTATTGAGTGTTCATCATCATTATGTAGATAGTAGTCAGGTTTGATGTCTGTATTATTGTAAAAACTTTGAGAGTTTATTCTTTTAACTGCCTCCGAAGGTTCAATATTATCTCTTTTACAAATTCTGTCAATTAAAACTTCTTGTGGACTAGTAACAATAATAATTACATCAAGAATGTCATCAAATTTGGACTCATATATTAAGGCTGATTCTATTGCACATATTTCAGTTTTTTGTTGCGATGCCCATTCGATAAAATTATCTTTTACAGCCGGATGAACAATTGAATTTATTAGATTCCTTTTTTCGTTATCATTAAAAATTTGAGAGGCAATATATTGTTTATTAAGCCTATTGTTTTTGTAAGCATCATTACCAAAGTTTAAAATTATTTCATTTTGTACTTTTTTATTGGTATTCATTATTATTTTTGCTTGTTCATCAGCATTATAGACTGGTATGCCTAATATTTGGAAAACAAAACTGACAACAGATTTTCCCGAACCAATTATGCCGGTTATTCCTGCTTTAATCATTTGAATCTTCTGTTTGTGTGGATATGATTTTTATACTGATAGGCTTTATCGCAGTAATTATTAGTTCGGATCTTGTACTGTTTACAGTTACTTCAGCCTCTTGGTTTTGAATATCATTAAAATCAATACTTGCTGTAAAGTCAGAGATACTGATGTCTTCGAAAATGCTAAGAGGTACTTTGAAAGAAACATCAACTATCGAAGGCATAAGTCTGGTTTTGAGATTATCAGGACAGTTTATTGGTTGTATCGGTATTTTTAAATAAGTTTCAGTATATTTCTCTAAAGGAATATCTATAAGTACGCTAGATTTTGAATATCTAATATTATTTATATATTTGATATTAAGTGAATGAATCTTGTTTTTGCCTATTGTTCCAAGTTCGGTGCTTTCTGTATAAACTGCACTTATTGTGTCTATAATACCTTTGTCTCCGTAAACGGTTATAGAGTCAGGTTTTACAATAATGTCTCCATTTATAATATAATCTTTTTCGGCAGTATAAATTATTTTTGGTGTTACTTTTAGCTTTTTAGAGTAAGTCTGAACAACATTAAAAAAGATAGTATCTGGACTAATTTTTACAAGTTTAATATTGTCTCCGAATCGTTTATTTACACGTTTACTAATATCATTTGTTAAAATAAATGATTGTGTATTGTTTTGGGGATTATTATGAATTTTTACAGGAGCTTTTTTGCTTTTGATGTCGATAACTAATGGTAACTTGATTTTTTCTATCTCTTCACGTAATAGATTATATCCGTGCCCTGACACGCTAACAATTAATTCCGCATCGTTTTCTTCTGCTAAACTCATGTTTTGTGGAAGATTCTCAATCTTATAGGGCAATGATAAATCTGTTGTATATTCTTTGTTAATGGCGTTTAAAAACCATAAAAATGTAGAGATTATGAAAAAAACTAAAAATATAAGTATGTTCCGGTTTCGCAATATTTTTGTTAAAAACCGAAGAAAGTTATTTTTAGATTTTTGAGTTTCACTCATTTATAGTTAACTGATTATTATTTTGTGGGTTGATTTGGAATATCAGCTGGACTTGCAACGAGTGAGTTTTTGTCAACTTTGATTTTTACGTTTGTGTCAATTTCAACAAATGCGTGATTATCTTGTATATCTACAATTTTACCGTAAATCCCACCTGCTGTGATAATTCTATCGCCTTTTTTAAGACCTTCGCGAAACTGTTTAGCTTCTTTTTGTCTTTTCATTTGCGGTCTTATCATAAAAAAGTAAAAAACAGCAACTATTAGCACTAGGAAAATAATTGAACTGTAGGGACTGCCCCCTTCTTGTTGAGCCATTAAAAATAATTGATTCATAACTTGTGTTTTATATTAAAAATTTAGTAAATAATTTCGCATCTTACAACTAGTTCGGTTACGTTAGGATTGGTATTTGAATAAACTTTTGCAGTCTTTGTTTGTTTTCCATCACGACCTGAACTGTCAAATTTAATTTCAACATTCCCTTTTTGTCCAGGTCTAATAGGTTCTTTTGTCCATTTTGGTACTGTGCAACCACACGATGCTTTAACGTTTGAAATAATTAAATTGCCTTTGCCTGTGTTAGTGAATACAAAATTGTGAATTACTTTTTCACCTTGAATAACAGTCCCAAAATTAAATTCTGTTTCTTCAAAACTGATTTTAGGTAATCCGTCTTTTTCTGCATTTGGATTATCTGCATTTGCAGGATTATCGATATTGTACTCACCTCCTGTTTTATTCTTGCTATCCTTGCACGAACCTAATGTCAATGCAATGATAAACCCTAATAAAATTACAATATTTCTCATAAATTCACTAATTTAATTCAATAAGTTTTGCAAATATAATATTTTTCTTTGGTTAATAATATATTTTTAGACAGCAAATTATTAAAAGTATGTTAATGTTGATGTGGTTTTTGACTAGGAGTGGGGAGTGGGGAGTTGGGAGTGGGGAGTGCGGAGTGGGGAGTGCGGAGTTGGGAGTGTGGAGTGTGGAGTGTGGAGTGGGGAGTTGTGTTTTAGAGTTCAAAAAACTCACATTGGTTTTAGCTTTTAGCAGATAACTGATAACTGGTAACTGATAACTGAAAACTGAAAACTGATAACTATTTACTCTACCAATCCTAAGCCCTTTTTATTAAGCAGATTTTGATCTTTAAGTTGGTTGTAAATTTTATCCAGAATTCCGTTGATGAATAGACTGCTTTTTTCGGTACTGTAATATTTGGAAATTTCAAGATACTCATTAATGGTTACTTTAACTGGCATGTCGGGAAATTCGTTGATTTCACATAGTGCTAAATGTAGTATGACTCTGTCTATAAAGGCTATGCGTTCTAATTCCCATTTTTTTAGAGTTTCCAATATGCTATTATCGTAACTATTTTTGTGTAAGGCAGTTTTTAAGATAAGCTTTTTTGCAAATTCCTCATCACCCATATCTCTATAAATACCTTTGAGTGAGTATGTGATTGGTATGTCTTCAGATTCTTTAATTTTTTTAATCCCTTGAACAATATTGCTCAATAGGAATTCAAGATCGTCATTCCAATAAATGCTTTTTTCTTCCAATATGTCGTCTAACTCAACATTATTAGTAAGTGTTTTCGAAATTATTTTGTCAATTATCTTGATATCTTCTTTTAGAGAATTATTCTCAGATAATATATAATTATTATAATAATCAGAAACTGTAATTTGCATCCAAATAGATTTTATAAACTCTGAATAATCTGACCAATTGAAATTATTATTGCTGTATTGCTTATTTATTATGGTATTATTTCTGAAAGCTGTAAGAATTCTATTATTAATAAACTTTGTGTTGGGGTTTAAATCTTCGCTTGAAGGCAGGTGTTTTTTTCTGTTTAATTCAATTCGATCTTCTGCAAAATCGCAAACTGCAAGTAGTAAACAATGTAAATAAATATAAAGCTCATGTGATTTCTCAATGTTGAATTTTAATTCTTGCCAAATTCTTTCCGCAGAAACATCCCCACTATCTTGTAAAAATGCGTAATATGTTTGCATTGCCTTTATTCTTACTAATCTTCGGCTAATCATGTATAAGTACTTTTTATATTGATGCAAAAGTAATAAAATTTCCTTTTTATTTGATAAAAATATCAATATTTGTAAAATAATCTGTCGAAAATGATTTGTGTCTAAAAAAAATTAACTAAATTTGTCTTGAACAATAAAAACCATTGTATGGAAGGTACTGATAAAAGGAGAGAAGAAATTTATTCAGTTTCGGTTAGAGCAGGTAAAAGAACTTATTTTTTTGATGTAAAAGAAACGCGTCAAGAGGATTATTATTTGACTCTCACTGAAAGTAAGAAAGTTTTTGACAAAGATGGTAACTCACGTTTTGAAAAACACAAAATTTTTCTTTATAAAGAAGATTTTGAGAAATTTATGGAAGGCTACCTAGAGGTTGTTGAGTTTATTAAAAAGGAAAAACCTGATTATTTTGAGAAGGTAGAACAGGAGAAAATTGAGGCGGCTTTGGCTGATGAAGATGTCTCGGAGGAGAAACAGGAGACTAATGAGTGAAAAGTGAAAAGCGCTGCACTGAGTTTTTATCGAAGTGTGAAAAGCGCTGCACTGAGTTTTTATCGAAGTGTGAAAAGTGTATTCTGGATTACTGAATCACAGTATCACAGAATTACAAAAAAAAACGGTTCTCGGTTCACGGTTCTCGGTTGGGATCACAGAATCACACAAAAAACGGTATTCAGTATTCGGTATTCGGTATTCGGTCTCGATGTAAGAATCACAGAATCACAGAATCACAGAATCACAGAATCACTGAATTACTGTATCACTGAATCACAGGATCACAGAATCACACAAAAAACGGTATTCGGTATTCAGTATTCGGTATCCGGTCTCGATGGAAGAATCACAGAATCACAGAATCACAGAATTACTGTATCACTGTATCACAGAATCACAGGATCACAAAAAAAAACGGTTCTCGGTTCACGGTTCTCGGTTGGGATCACAGAATCACACAAAAAACGGTATTCGGTATTCAGTATTCGGTATTCGGTCTCGATGGAAGAATCACAGAATCACAGAATCACAGAATTACTGTATCACTGTATCACAGGATCACAAAATATATCATATTCACGATTTCTTTAAGGTATTTTGCATCAATGATGTCAAAAGCATTTATTTTATCACTATCAATATCTAAAACACCAATTGCTTGATTATTGCAAAAAACTGGTATTACTATTTCAGATTTACTAAGTGGATTACATGCAATATGTCCCT
>JAQVOR010000145.1:1296-6927 GCA_028702535.1 Bacteroidales bacterium | reverse complement strand
AATATAGCAGATTTACTTGCGGAATTAGGTATGGAATACATTGGAAATATTTCAATAAAAGTAAGTCTTGAAAAAGATGGTACAGGTAAATCCAGTTACGTAACAACTGGACTTTCAATTGATTCTCCCATTGAATGGGAATTTAATGATTCTAAAGAATCAATAAAAATAAGAGAGAAAGATGAAGACTCTGCAACAGGCTGGAGTGAGTGGTCTGAATCAGAAATTATCAGACTTACAAACAAAGAATGCTGGATGCAAGACACAGAAATTGAAGATGGTACTACATATACTACACTAACAAAATTTGAAAAAGAATAACAAAATGAAAAAAATATTTTTATTAAGCATAATTGCGACATTATTACTTGCAGGATTTAATTCTTGTACAACTTATGACGAAGGTCCTGGATTTACAGTTTTAACTGCCAATGCAAGAATTAAAGGTACCTGGAAACAAACTGAATTATACATAAATGATAATCCTCAGGGAGATACCTACAAAATAGAATTTACATTTGACTCTGATGGCACAGGAACCAGAAGTGTTAATATTAATGGATCTTCAGCAACTTATGACATTGACTGGCAATTAAACAACGACAAAACTGTCATAATGTTTAAAAACACTGGTGATAGCGAATGGGATGAAACTACTATTATAAGATTAACAAATAAAGAATTATGGATAGAAGAAATTAGTGTAATCTTTGGTACAATGCAATTCCGCTACGAAAAAGTATAATCTAAAAATAAAAATATTTATTTAAAAGCCTGCCCATAGCAGGCTTTTTTATTTATAATAAACTCACGTAAACAAAAAAAGTCTTCTCCGATGAGGAGAAATCTCAAAAATTTTGACGGACATTGATGGCTTTCAATAAAATGTAATATAGTATTTAATTATTTTACTAAATCATATTTTTTTATTTACATCTTTTTTATAACTTTATACCCTTAAAAGATTATTAAAATAAGAATAAAGATGTTAACAAAAGACGAATTCAAAAAGCTCATTTCACAAGGGATTCCATCTATTTTACCAACAATAGCAAAATATGATGAAACTATTAGTCATGCACCTATTAGGAAACAGATATTAAGTGTCGAAGAAAAAAAACTCGCTTTACGCAATGCACTAAGATATTTTCCTCAAAAATTCCATGCAGAACTTGCAAAAGAATTTAAATATGAATTAGACAAATTTGGACGCATTTATATGTATAGGTTTCGACCTACTTATGAAATTACTGCTAAAGATATTAGCTGGTTTCCACATCAAACTGTTCAGGCAGCGGCAATTATGCTAATGATATCCAATAATTTGGATTATGCAGTTGCTCAACATCCTCATGAACTAATAACTTATGGTGGAAATGGAGCTGTTTTTCAAAATTGGGCTCAATATCTATTAACAATGAAATACTTATCAGAAATGACTGATGAGCAAACACTTGTAATGTCATCGGGACACCCAATGGGACTTTTTCCATCACATAAAGATGCTCCGCGAGTAGTTGTTACAAATGGAATGATGATACCAAATTACTCCAAACCCGATGATTGGGAAAAATATAATGCTCTTGGTGTTACTCAATATGGTCAAATGACTGCAGGCTCGTTTATGTATATTGGACCACAAGGGATTGTACACGGAACAACTATTACAGTTCTTAACGCAAGTCGTAAAATAAGCAAAAATAACGAAGGTACAGCAGGTAAACTTTTTGTAACATCTGGCCTTGGCGGAATGAGTGGAGCACAACCAAAAGCAGCAAATATTGCAGGCGTTGTTAGTATTTGTGCCGAAATAGATCCTAAAGCAGCCTATAAGCGTTATGAACAGGGTTGGGTGGACGAAATTGTTGATGATGTTGATAAAGCAATAGACTCTGCTATTGAATGGCAAAATAAAAAACAGCCACACTCAATTGCTTTTCTTGGTAATATTGTTGATTTATGGGAAAGACTTGCAACAAGAAAAGTCAAAGTTGATCTCGGTAGCGACCAAACTTCATTACATAATCCGTGGGCTGGAGGCTATTACCCTGCTAGTTTATCGTACGAGGAAGCAAACGAAATGATGTCAAAAAACACTGAATTATTTAAAAAGAAAGTGCAAGACTCATTACGCAGACAAGTTGATGCAATAAACACTCTTACTGCAAACGGCATGTACTTTTTCGACTACGGAAATGCTTTTTTACTCGAAAGCTCACGAGCAGGTGCTGACATTATGGCGAAAAACGGCATTGATTTCAGATATTCTTCTTATGTTCAAGACATTATGGGACCAATGTGTTTCGATTATGGGTTCGGACCATTTAGATGGGTTTGTACATCGAGCAATCCTGCCGATCTTGAACTTACTGACAATATTGCAATGAATGTGCTGAAAGAAATAGCGATAACTGCACCCAAGGAAATATCGCAACAAATGGAAGATAACATAAAATGGATACGTGAGGCGAAAGCGAACAAACTAGTTGTAGGCTCACAAGCTCGTATCTTATATGCAGATGCAGAAGGAAGAATAAAAATTGCAACAGCGTTTAATAAAGCTATAAACTCAGGCAAACTAAAAGCTCCTGTAGTTCTTGGAAGAGACCACCACGATGTTTCAGGCACCGATTCCCCGTATAGAGAAACATCAAACATATACGATGGTAGCAAATTTACTGCCGACATGGCTATACAAAACGTGATTGGAGATTCATTTAGAGGTGCAACTTGGGTGTCAATACATAATGGCGGAGGCGTTGGATGGGGCGAAGTAATTAATGGTGGCTTCGGAATGGTATTAGACGGCTCACCTGACGCTGAAAGAAGATTAAAAATGATGCTATATTGGGATGTGAACAACGGCATAAGTCGTCGAAATTGGGCGAGAAACGAAGGAGCCATTTTTGCTGCTAAAAGAGCTATGGAACAAAACCCAGAACTAAAAATCACAATCCCTCAAATAGCAGAAGACAATATTATTAACGAACTATTCTAAAATAAAAAACTAATAACAGCAACTTGTTTAACAAAGAAATTTAAAATTATGAAAACAAAAAACATTTTTCCAATTTTAACAATTATGATAATGGCATTTTCATGCACTAATAAACAGCCCGAAATAATTAAAGCTGACCAATTCGATTTTAAAATTTCTGAAGAAACAATAAGTGAAACAATAAGAGCATTAAAGGAAAAACATTCTGATAAGAATTCTTTCAGAATAGAAAAAGGAGTTAATCAAGTTGCTGCATTATGGCAAGATCAAGACGGGAATATAGATTACTTTAAAACTTTTTGCTTAGAGAATTTTATAAGCGATTCAACAGAGCTAGACTTAGCGTATAATAAAATCGAAAGAAATTTCGAGATTCTTTTCGGATTATACAACTCTATGACAATAAAATTAATGGAGCCATTACATCTTGATATAGGCGAAATTCATCACATTGACAACATTATGGGAGCATATTCTCCATCTTCTCACCTTACCGAAGACCTTTTTGCAAATCAAATGGCGTTTTATATTGCCTTAAACTTTCCAGCCTACTCACTTACCGAAAAAGCCAACAAAGCCGATAACTGGACACGAAGAGACTGGGCTTATGCTCGTTTAGGTGATATGTTTATCTCACGTGTTCCTGCTGATATCTTGCAAAGCGTCTCAATCGCTTCTACAAATGCAGATACTTATATTTCAGATTATAATATATATATGGGAAGTCTTGTTAATGAAAAAATGGAGCAACTATTCCCTAAAGATTTGGTTCTCATAACACATTGGGGACTGCGCGATGAACTCAAATCAAACTATAACGCCGAAAATGGTCTTGAAAAACAACGCATGATATACAATGTAATGCTTAATATTGTTAAACAAACAATCCCAAGCGAAGTTATTAATGCTGAAGTATATCTGTGGAATCCGACTATCAATAAACTTTATAAAGACGGAAACGAACAAAGTTTCTCGGCCGAACCATACACAAGATATGAACATCTGTTACATAATTTTAAAGCACTATCTGCAATGGATAAATACAATCCAGTTTACCCAACATATATCGAAAGAGCTTATGATGAATCAATGGAATTAACTCGTAAAGAAATTGAAACTTTATTTATTGAGTTTATCACATCCCCTCAAATTGCAGAAGTTGCAAAACTTATCAAACAACGCTTAGGTAGAGATTTAGAGCCATTCGATATTTGGTATGACGGATTTAAAACTCGTACAAATATTAACGAAGAAGATCTAAATAAAATTACTCGCCGAAAATATCCAAACTCCGCTGCTTATGAAAATGATATTCCGAGAATGTTATTTGATTTAGGCTGGACAAGAGAAAAGGCAAATTATATTGCAGAAAAAATTAACGTAGATCCAGCACGCGGTTCAGGTCATGCTTGGGGCTCTGAAATGAAAGGCGAAAATGCTCATCTCAGGACCCGAATAGCAGCAACAGGAATGGACTACAAAGGATATAATATTGCAACACATGAATTAGGACATAATGTGGAACAAACTATTACACTTTACGATATTGATTATTATTTGCTAAGAGGTGTTCCTAATACTGCATTTACAGAAGCAGTAGCTTTCCTTTTCCAATCTAAAGACTTAATACTGCTTGGTCAAAATAATCCTACTAATAAAGAAGAAACCCAAGCGTATGCCGCTCTTGATAATTGCTGGTCTGCATTTGAGATAATGGGAGTTTCACTGCTTGATATGTATGTTTGGCAATGGATGTACGAAAATCCTGATGCAAGCCCAAAAGAATTACAACAAGCCGTTGAAAAAACTGCTATCGAAGTTTGGAATCAGTATTATTATCCTGTTTTTGGAGTTAAAGATTCTCCTATCCTCGCAATTTATTCGCACATGATAACATCACCATTGTATTTAGCCAATTATCCAGTTGGACACTTGATAGAATTTCAGATAGAGCAATACGTTAAAGACAAACAATTTGCTGATGAAATCACTCGTATGCTTCTGCAAGGACAAATAATCCCTCAAGAATGGATGAAAGGTGCTGTCGGTAGCGAAATATCTGGACAACCTACTTTACACGCAGTTGAGAAAGCATTAAAAATTATTAAGTGATAAATGTAAATACAATTTAAAAGTATCGTACTAAGTTTTGACTTTTGCATCGGGAGAAGAACATCTGCCGATGCAATTTGTTTAACACACAGACACCTCTCAACATACTCACTATCAAACACATAGAAAAAGCAATATAATAGAAATCAATGGCGTTCTCAAACCGCACAATCTAAGAAATAAACGATTAAGCATCAGTAAGCTAAAAAATTTAAAAAAGAAATTTAACTAATAGTAAGATTTTTTATTACTTTTGCTCGCAATTTCATTGGCACACAGTAGTCAGAATATTTGTTTACTAATGGCTTTGATATCAAACAAGTAAATTATTATCAATTAAAAACATCTTATATAAATGACAAAAATTATTGAGAAATACGCAGAACTTCCTAAGCCTTTCAGAAAACCACTTTGGCAATGGTGGCACAAAAAATTGAATAAATTTGATGCTGATAACATTGCCAATTTTATGAATTACGGTTTTGAATACTTAAATGGCGATGTTCGCATACAATTAAATG
>JAQVOR010000145.1:0-1196 GCA_028702535.1 Bacteroidales bacterium | reverse complement strand
CCTTTCAGAAAACCACTTTGGCAATGGTGGCACAAAAAATTGAATAAATTTGATGCTGATAACATTGCCAATTTTATGAATTACGGTTTTGAATACTTAAATGGCGATGTTCGCATACAATTAAATGACCAAGATGAAATTGACAGATATTGCATACAATTATACGACCACGTTGTAAGTCGAGAAGACTTAAAAACTAAAGACGTTCTTGAGGTAGGTGCTGGAAGAGGCGGAGGTGCTTCTTACATTACTCGATACTACAATCCAAAAAGCTATACAGGAATGGATATCACTAAAAGTAGTATTGCATTCTGCAACAACCATTACAAGAACATAAAAGAATTAAGTTTTAAACATGGAAATGCCGAAAAATTACCTTTCAAGGACAATTCATTTGACATTGTGGTTAATGTCGAGTCTGCCAGATGCTACAACAATCAAGTTGCGTTCTTTAATGAAGTTTTTCGTGTATTGAAACCTGAAGGAAAATTACTACTTGCCGATATGGTATATCCCAAAGAGATAGACGGTTTGCGTAGTATGATGAAAAAATCAGGATTTAGCACATTACACGAAACAAACATTTCACAAAACGTTGTGTCAGCATTAGGCAAAGACTCCGAAAGAAGAGAAAATCTTATTGACACAAAAACGCCTAAATTCTTCAGAAAAGCCTTTAAAACATTCGCTGGAACAGTAGGGACATCAAGATATAACAATTTCGCAACAGGAATTTTTCAATATTGGAGTTTTGTCTTACATAAACAATCCGTCTAAAACTATATTAACAAGTTTTATCACACTCATTACTTAAAGATTGTCAAGCAATAATGTTTTTTATTCTCTCATACTCTGTTTGCAATTTTGCGAGATCTACAAAACGTATCATGCTAATAACTTCTTGACCTGCATAAAAAACTTTAAGTGCGGGGACAGTCATTACAAGGTTTTGAGCAGCAATATCGGGATTTTCATAACAATCAACAACATAAAATTTCTCATTCCAGCTATCTATAAGTCGTAGTATTTGAGGCATTAACGAATCGCAAACTGAACATTTATCATTTTTAAAATAAACAAAACTTAAAGTTGCCAAATCCTTAATAATATTTAGATCTTCAATACTTTTAATCAATAGAATCATCTTTATAAATCAAAACTGTCGCTAACGCACTAAGCCCCTCTTCTCTGCCTTC
>JAQVOR010000036.1 GCA_028702535.1 Bacteroidales bacterium | reverse complement strand
GAGTCATTTTGTTGAATATAATAGAAATGTAAGCATATAAAGAAACGACATAAGCTTATAATATTGGCATTGAATACAAAAAAAAGAAATATCTTGACGACTACTATAACAGTTCAAAAGAAATTATATCGAAAAAGTGGAGACCAGAAATCACTAAAAAAAACGGGGCGTTTTCCGAAAAGCCTTATGAGTAGGAAAATTTTAATTCAAAATAATATGATTAAAAAAATTAAAACAATTGCTGCTTTAGTTGCAGTAGTCGCAATGTTGGCAAGCTGTTCTTTAACATTACCAGTTAATGCTACAAGTAATCCTGTAGGGTCTAAAGTTGGAACATCAAAAGCAACAGGTTATTTAGGTGTTTTATTTTTTAATGCTGATGCTAGTATTAGAACAGCTGCAAAAAATGGTGGAATTACAAAAATTTCAACTGTTGATGTTAAACAAGGAAATGTCCTTGGCATAATTGTTACTTATGAAACAATTGTAACTGGAGAGTAATTAACCATTTGAAAAGAGGGGGAGTAATCCTCCTTCTTTTTTATAAATAATTTAAATAAAAAAAATTGTTAAGTTTGAGTAATTTTAAAATATTTAGTGCCTTTTGTGTTCTCATTTGTTTTACTGGTTGTGTGTCAATAAAACCTGGAGGGGTTAAATCAGGCAAAAAATTGGTCGAGACATTTTACGTAGGAGAAGAAGGATCTCAATTTTTTATAAAACCTTTGGCTTTTTATAACATTCAAAGTAAAGAGGAAAAGATAATTATAGATTTTACATTTCGATATAAAAATGAAGTGAAGGATTCTGTAATTGCAAATTTTTCTTTACAAAGTTCAACTATTTTTAAAAGTATTGATAGTTTATCGCTTTCAAATATTTCTAATAAAATAATAAGCCTAGACATTAGGTTAATGTTTAATGAAACAAGAAAAGGGCTGTTTGATTCTAGATTTACAACAAAATTTTCATTATTGGAATTTAAGGAAATGTTTAAGAATAATGATTGGACAATAAAAGTTTATCAGGAAAATGATTGTAACACTTATGTCTCTCAAAAGAAAACGAAAAAAACAATAAAAATTATACAGGATAATGTTTTTATTCTTATGTAAAAAAAATGTTTTCGTTAATATTAATCTTCTACATATTCGGCGATAAATTTAGCTCATTCTTCTTCAGTATTTCACTAAATCCAGCATCAGTCTTTCGTTTTCCAATTCAGTACTAAGCTCATCTTCAATAGCATAAAGTTTAATTAGTTTAACCATGTAAGTTCCCATATTTTGTGCGAATTTATTTTGAGATTCTTCAAATTTTTCGGGACAGTCTTTTTTTTATATCTCAGCATCATTTTTCCAATTATTTGAGAAATCTTTAAATGCTTCTATGTCTTTTTTTGCCGATTCGTCACCTTCGATAGCTTTATCGATGGTTTTAAAGTAAACCTCAAACATTTCTTCAGATGCTACAATAAATTCATCACAATTCTTAAATTCTTTGTCTTTGTACTTTTCTTTTAGATCATTAAGATTTCCTGCTGGAGGTTTTTTTACTGAAAATTTTTTTTCTGGCTTATCAGAGCCACAGGAAAAAGTAGAAAGTATAAATACTGCTGACAAAAAACACACAAATATTTTTTTCATAAGATATACATTTAAATAACGGTTATAAACAAAATATACCGATATAAAAAAGGACAGAATAAGCATCTGTCCTTTTTTATAATAAGTATTTTCTTAAATTATTATTCTTCAACAAGTTCTTTTTCGAGCTCTGCGTTGAATTCAGCCCATTCTTCTTCAGTCATTTCTTCTAATAATTTGGCAAATTCTTCGTCTGTCATTTCATCTTCCCACTCATTATACTCATCATCTTCAGGTGCATAGAGTTTCATGAGTTTATCCATGTATGGTTCCATTTTTTGTTCGGAATCTTTTTCAAATTTTTCAAATTTCTCTGGACACTCTTTTTCAAATTTTTCTGCATCTTTTTCCCAAGTGTTTAAGAAGTCTTCAAATGCTTCGATGTCTTTTTTTGCTGCTTCGTCACCTTCTACAGCTTTATCGATGGTCTTAAAGTAAACATCCATCATTTCTTCAGCTCCTACAATAAACTCATCACAATTTTTAAATTCTTTGTCTTTGTACTTTTCTTTTAATTCACTAAGATTTTCTGCTGGTTTATCAGAACCGCACGAGAAAATTGTTAACATAAATACTGCTGACAATAAAAAAATAACTGTTTTTTTCATAATGCTATAAATTTTTAGTTTGTAAAATAATTATTTGTGTAAATGTAAGAAAAATATTTTAAATAACAACAATTGTTAATAAAATAAGGGGAATTGTCAATAATATTCTGGTTTTTTTGTTGAGATTAATGACGATTATCTCGCATATCAAAAAAAGTAGAAGATTAAAGTGCCATAATTTATTATAGGTAATATATTTAAAATAAGACAAGGACAGAATAAATATCTGTCCTTGTCTTATAATATACCATGTGTTTTTTAGCGATTATTATTATTATTCCGCAAATTCAGTCATTTCTTCTTCAGTCATTTCATCTTCCCATTCATCTTCAAAATCTTCACCAAACAATACATCATAGTATGCGTCCATTCTTTTATCTATACTTTCATCTAATTTCTCCATTTTTTCAGGACATTCTTTTTCGAATTTTTCTGCGTCTTTTGCCCAATTAGTTAAAAAAGCGTCAAATCCTTCGATGTCTTTTAATACTGTTTCGTCACCTTTAGCATCTTTATCAAGTAATGCAAAGTAAATATCCATTGCTTCTTCATAAGCTACAATAAACTCATCACAATTTTTAAATTCTTTGTCTTTGTACTTTTTTTGCAAATCGGCAAGATTTTCTGCTGGTTTATCAGAACCGCAGGAGAAAAGTGTTAACATAAATACTGCTGACAATAAAAAAACAACTGTTTTTTTCATAATGCTATAAATTTTAAGTTTGTAAAAAATTATTTGTGTAAATGTATATAATATATTTTATATAATAGCAATTGTTAATAAAATATAGGGGATTGTCGGTAAAGTTTTATGTTTTTGCTGAAATTTATGATATTAAAACCAAAATCTTTATCAAAAAGGGTAGGATAATATTATTTGTAGAATTGCTTATTGGTAAAACAAAAAAAGGACAGAATAAATATCTGTCCTTTTTATTAACTATAAGTATTTTTTAATACTATTCTTCGCCAAGTAATTCAAGTTCTGCTTCAGCTTTTTCTCCGATTTCTGCCCATTCTTCGTCAGTTAATTCTACATCTTCGTCTTCAAAATCATCACCAAATAATTCATCGAAGTATGCGTCCATTCTTTTATCTATACTTTCATCTAATTTCTCCATTTTTTCAGGACATTCTTTTTCGAATTTTTCTGCGTCTTTTGCCCAATTAGTTAAAAAAGCGTCAAATCCTTCGATGTCTTTTAATACTGTTTCGTCACCTTTAGCATCTTTATCAAGTAATGCAAAGTAAATATCCATTGCTTCTTCATAAGCTACAATAAACTCATCACAATTTTTAAATTCTTTGTCTTTGTACTTTTTTTGCAAATCGGCAAGATTTTCTGCTGGTTTATCAGAACCGCAGGAGAAAATTGTTAACATAAATACTGCTGACAATAAAAAAATAACTGTTTTTTTCATAATGCTATAAATTTTAAGTTTGTAAAAAAATTATTTATGTAAATGTATATAATATATTTTAAATAACAACAATTGTTAATAAATTATTCACTTTTATTAGGAAAGTCTGGAATTTGCGGTAAAGTTTTTTCATATTTAACTAACTCATTTATAATGACTTCGATTGCTTTATCAAGTTGATAATCTATATTCATAAATTCTTGATATGGATCGTTATTAACAATTATATCTGGGTCAACACCAATACCTTCGATTATCCAACCTTTTTCATCATAATGTGCAAATTCGGGCTTATTAAGACTAGCTCCATCAACAAAAGGAAGCGAACCACGTATTCCAACAACGCCTCCCCAAGATCTTACTCCCACAATTGGTCCTAATTTATGTTTTCTAAATTGATATGGAAATAAATCGCCGTCTGAGGCCGAATATTGGTCAATTATAAGAACTTTAGGTCCGTCTAACATTCCATCAGGTTTTGCTTTTGGCACTGGCACATCTCTCGACATTGCCATCATCGACATTTCTCTGCGTAGTCGCTCTATTAACATTGTTGATACGTTACCTCCGCCGTTACCCCGGTCGTCTATTATAAGTGCCTTTTTTGATAACTGAGGATAATAATATTTAACAAATTCGTTTAATCCCACACTTGACATATCTGGAATATGAATGTATCCAACCTTACCGTTGGTTGCCTCGCTAACTTTTAGAATGTTATTTTGCACCCAATTAAAATATATAAGGTCAGATTCGTTATCAATTGGCTTAATAAGATATGTTTTGGATTCTTTTGAGCGTAATTTATCATTTATCTCAATTTCGATAATTTTATCGGCTTTATCAATCAATAGTGAATAAATATTTGGAATTTCGCTAAGGTCTTTACGATTAATACTTATAATATAATCTCCCTCATTAATGTTTAAACCAATTCCTAATAGTGGAGATTTTCGATTTTCAGACCAATTTTCGCCAGTATATATTTTGGTTATTTTAAAATATCCAGTTTTAGTGTCTTTTTCAAATTCGGCACCAAGCAAACCCATTTTAATCTTGTTAAAAGATTCTTTATCTCCTCCATTTACATAAGCATGTCCAGCATTTAATTCGCCAATCATTTCGCCGATAATGTAATTGAGATCATTTCTATTATTTACGTAAGGAAGCATTTCAGCATATTTTTCGCGTTGTTTTTCCCAGTCTATTCTATGTATGTAAGGATCGTAAAAATAATCTCTCATCTGTCTCCAAGTTTCATTAAAAATCTGTTCCCATTCCAGCTTAAAATCAACACTCATGTTTAGTTCGCTTAGACTAACCGAGTTGCTAAGCTTTATCTCTGCCTCTGGAAGATTCAGAACATAGTAATTGTCAGATTTTGACAATAACATCTTTTTGTTATTTGAAGATATTGTATAATTAGAAAACTCTCCAAGTTCGATAGTCTTTTCGTCTTTAAATTTATAAAGTTTTAGCTTGCTTTTTTGATTGTGATGCGATTCGATGAAATATAATTTGTTGTCAATATAATTTAGTTGTCGATATGAGCCTGCCTCCATTGGTAAAACTTCAATTCTATTTTCAATATTATTAATGTCAATGCCGTAAGATGTATCTTTAGCAGCTAAAGTTTCTTTTGGGAATACTCTATCATTCTCAAGTTCAAAAGGAGAGGGGACATCTTCCCTTAAAGTTAAAAGATAAATTCTACTCATATCTCTGTAGGCAATATTCCATTCGGTACTGCTATAAATAGGATTAAACTCTCTGTTAGAAACAAAAAACAAATATTTGCCGTCATTACTAAAAACAGGATTAAATGAATCGTACCACGCAGTTGTAACAACATGTTTTTTGCCTTGCTCAATATTATAAAGATAAATTTGTGATACTCTAGCACTATCTTGATCCGCAAATGCTATCCATTTACTATCTGGCGACCAATTGTAATCATGAATTTCCCAAATTATAGATTTGTGGATATTTGTGATTTTTTTTGTTTCGATATTGATGGAATTTAAACTTAATTTTTTATCATTCCACAATAAATTTTTACTGTCTGGCGACCACTTTAACTTATAGATGTAGCCAGTATCAAAATTAGTTAGTTTGATTTCTGTTTTCAGATTATCATATTCAGATAAATAGATATTATATTCTCCGCTTTTGTCAGATATGTAGGCAATGTATTTACCATCGGGCGACCAAACAGGGTTTCGATCGTGTGCTTCTGATGAATTTGTAATGTTTTTTGTAATTCCTTTATAAACTGGTATTGAAAAAATATCACCTCTTGCTGATAGAATAATTCTAGCACCATCAGGAGCAAGTTCTATGTTTTTAGCATTTGATGAAACATCTTTCATAACAGTACGGCTAGCAGCAAAATCTTCTCGTATTTTAATGTTTAGCTTTGTTACTTGCGATTTTTCTATGTCATAATAATAGATGTATCCACCATTCTCAAAAATTATTTTATTATCTCCTACACTCGGAAATTTTATATCATATCTTGCAAAACTTGTTAATTTATTGGTTTCTTTTGTTTTAGTGTCATAAACAAATAAGTTCATAAAGCGGTCTCTATCAGATAGGAAATACACTTTATCCTTAACCCACATTGGAAATATGTCTTGAGCTGGATTATTAGTGATGTTTACAGTTTTGTGATTATTAAAATCAAATATCCATATATCATCTGCCATACCACCTTTATAGTATTTCCAAGTTCTAAATTCTCTAAAAACTTTATTAAAGGCAAGTTGTTTGCCATTTGGGGAATATGAACACCAGCTACCAGTTGCAAGCGGAATTTGTTTACTCATTCCACCATCTAAAGGAGCAAGATATATATGACCTTTAAAATCGTTAAATGATTTGCCTCTTGATCTATAAATAACATTTTTTCCATCTGGTGTCCAGCCCATAACAATATTATTGGGACCCATTCTGTCGGATATATCATCTCTACTAAGAGTTGCCGTGTAAGTTATTCGAGTTGGGTTTCCACCAGTTAATGGAATTGTGTAAACTTCTGTATTGCCGTCATATTGGGCGGTATATGCAATGGTTTGACCATCAGGAGAGAAGTGAGGAAACATTTCGTAACCTTTATGTGAAGTTATTCTGGTAGCCACTCCACCATTCGCTGCAACAAGATATAAATCTCCAGCATAACTAAAAACTACCGTATCATTAGCAATAGTTGGAAAACGCAATAAACGGGTTTCTTCAATCGAAAAGGCATAAATTGACAAGAACACTCCTAAAATTAGCAACAAAAATCGTCTCATATTATCATTTTTAAATATCTACCTCAAGCTTGTATCCCATACGTCCAACTAACATTGCGTTTTCGTAAGAGTACTGCACTTCTAACACTTTTGGAAGATACAAAGAATTTGCAAGTTTTATGCAAAATTCATTGGTTTTTAGACAAAGTGCTTGTCCTGTCGATAACATAAACTTAAACTTATACTTATTGGGAATATGTTCACTTAAACCAGAATCTATAATTCCAGCTTGTAAATAAACAGTTCTAATGCCATATTTTAAAAATTCACCGCTGGCAGTTGCCAAATATCCATGATATGCTCGGTTTGAAGATATCCATGCGTCAAAACCTAGGAGTTCAAAATCTTCGGCAGCCGTTCCTATCGTAAGTATGGAGTTTCTGACTTTATGAATTATGCCGTTAATTATTGAAACTGGAGCATAAAAGTTTACATCCATTGCATTTTGATCATCAAGAGTACCTGCTGCATTAACTACAAAGTCAATATCTGATTGTTTCTGCAATTCTGTAATAAACTGATTAACAGAAGCTTGATTGGTAAAATCAGAATTTAAAATAATAGCGTTTTTGAAAATATTTAAAACTTCAGCATTTTTATTTGAATGTAAAATCAGATTAGCTCCACGTTTTTCTAGCTGTTTGGTAAGTTCAAATCCAATTTTGCCTGAAGCTCCTAATACAAGAACGTTTTTATCGCTTAATTCATTTTTGTGAAAGTAAAAATTTTGATTTTTAGGGAGCTTTTGTACAATATAAGAAAATGCACCAAAATTACCGCCAACACCTGCGGTAGCACTGAGAATTTTCATATTGTTTTTGAGGCGATTTTGTTCGTTCAAAAGTGCTAACCCCAATGGAACAGTTGCTCCCGAAACATTGCCAAAATAGTTTTGAGCCTCTAAATACAGTTTTTCTTCGGGTAATCCAAGCTCTGCTGCTGCTGGTTTCAAAATTACATTCCCAGTTTGATGCGGAACAAGTAAATCAATATCCTCAACTTTCCAATTAGTTTGTTTTAAACAGGCTTTTGAGGCAATAGGCAAATTAATAGTTGCACGGTCTTTTATAAGACTGTCATCCATATATAAATCTCTATTTGCATCAACACCCACATAATCAAGCATTTTGAGATCGTGAAAATTAACTACAGATTGAACTCCATACTTCTCATTATCTTCGGTTTTGGTAATAATTACAGCTGCCGCCGCATCTCCAAATGTAACAAAAGGCACAAATTTAATTCTATGCGTAAGAAATGACGACATTGTTTCGGTATGTGCTATCACAATATTTTTAGCATCAGGGTGCATTTTAAAATACTCAATTGCTCTTTCGAGATTCATATTAAAGCCTGCACAACCCGAACACAAACTAAAAGTGGGAGTGTGGTTATCAAAATCGACAAAATATGATTTAATTGTAGCTGCTATACCTGGTGCTTGTTCGTGTGGCGAAACAGTACTTATCATCCATGCATCAATTTCGCCAGCTTGTATATTAGCATCTTTAAGTGCTCGTTGTATTGCTTGAACGCCAAGGTCTAAAGATGTTTCGGCATAATAAAGTTTTTTTGTAGTTGGTGGAAAAGGAGTTACATGGTGTCGCTCATAAAATCCCATTTTATAACCAGCAAAATAATCGAAAGTTGTTTTTCCAGGATTGTTTTTTAAATATTCATGGTAGTTTTCACTCTTTTCGAGTTTTGCATTACTAAAACCTTGTAAAAATCCTTTTTCGATAGCTTCGTAAATATCCGAATTGGTAATTTTATATTTCCCAACCGAATATCCGTAACCGCTAAATATATAATTTGTATGCATTTTACTTTGTTTTATTATTTAAATTAAAACTTTAGATAACCGTCCTTTATTACCTTTAATTTAGATTCATAAGATATTCTAACATCTGCAATTTTCATTCTGTAAACCGATTTTAGCATTCGAGCAGCAATATCATTAGCATCAATAAGTTTTTCTTGTGATACCATTATCATTGAGGCATTTACTTGTGCTTCTTCTAATTTTGAAATCATCCCTTCGTTTACCAAACCAGGCAGGTAATAAATACATGAAACTCTGTTCTCGTAAAGCTCAGATGCAAAATTAACAGCAAAACCTCTGAGAGCTCTTTTTGAGGCAACATACGAGGTAGAACCAGGAAACTGAGCATCTTCACCAACAGAACCTGTAATTAAAACAGCATCTGTAATAAAAGGCTTTAAACATTTACATACTGCATTGACAGATAAAAAGTTAGCTTGCATTACTTCTACAAACTCTTTATGTTTGATTTTGCTTGCTTTATCAAGTCCGCCAGTAATAGCATGCGTGTTTATCAGATAATTTACTTGAATATTTTGATCTTTTACAAGTTTTGAAAAGTCTTTAATTGCAGTTTCATTCGACAAATCTGCTTGCCAAAGCCTAACTTGGCAATTAAATTCATTTTCTAAATCAGCTTTTATTTGAGTAGCAAGTTTAATATTTTTATTAAAATGTAAAATTAGATTTGCACCTTCGGTAGCTGCTAATTTAGCAATTCGACTTCCAATGCCACCAGTTGCTCCAGTAATCAGAAGAGTTTTATTTGTAAGTTGAGGTTTCCTAACAAAAGAATATGTCTTTTGAGGTATCATATAAGTAAAACCTCCAAACTCTCCACCAAGTCCTGCAACGCATGTAAGAATTTTCTGATTGGGTTTAGTTCTATTTGATTTTAATAATTTATGTAAAGCTGCTGGTACAGATGCTCCAGAAAGATTGCCATAATTATATTGAATTTCCTGCAACATTTTTTCAAAACTTATTCCGAGCATTTCTCGAACTTCCCAAACAATTGCATTTCCTGTTTGATGTGGTATAAACCAATCTATGTCATTAGTTTCCCATTGGCAGGAGTCAAGAAGTTTTTTTGCTGCATTAACCATATTGGGAACCGCACGTGATTTAACTCGTCGTGCATCCATATATAAATGTCCTTTTTGATTTGCACCAAGGAAATCTAGCATTCTTGTATCTTCAGCATTATAAGTCGCTAGCACTCCACATTTGTTTTCCGTTTCGATACGGCTCAATATGACCGCTGCTGCTGCATCTCCAAAAGTAGAAAATGGAACAAAATCACGCTCATTTATAAGCAATTCAGACATTACCTCCGAGTGAGCAATTACAATATGCTGTGCATCTGGGTTACTATTAAAATATGCAATAGCACTTTCTATGTTAATATTAAATCCAACACAAGCCGAAGTTAAAGAGTAGGTAGGTTTTGTGTCAGTTTGGTCGGTAAAATATGCTTTTGCAAATTCGGCAATTCCAGGAGCATACTGATGTGGGGTGGCAGTTCCAACAAACCAGGCATCTATTTGATTACCCGAAATTCCAGCCTCGTCTAATGCTTTGCCAATAGCACGTACCGCCAAATCTAATGTGTTCTCGGCAGTTTTGTACAAATGTGAGACAGGAGGGAAAGGGACTACATTATATCGAGTGTCAAAACCCATTTTTTCTTTAACCATATAATCAAATGGATTAAGATCTGATTTTGCCTCTTTTAATAATTTGTAATTATCCGAACCAATTATTCGTTTTTCGTTAAAACCCTGCAATAATCCACTTTTAACATGCTTATAAATTTGATCATTTGTCAGTTTGTGCTTACCTGTAACAAATCCTGTTCCTGTAAATATGAAACTGTCTGTCATTATTTTTTTGTTTTATTTTTAAAAAAATCTTCAATCATTTTTCGGCCACTTAGTTGCAATACAGATGAGAACTCCATTGCTTCGGCATTTAGACCTTCGTTAAGGTCTTTATATAAATTTGTATATAACACTTTTTTAATAGCTGTAAGTGATGCAAGTGGTTTTTTACATAATTCCTTAGCAAAATCAATGGCTTGATTGTAAATGTCATCAGAACTGCAAACTCTCTGAATTATACCTTTTTGAAACGCTATTTGAACAGGTATTTGTTCTCCAGTAAATAAGTAGTAAGCCGTATCTGCGGGGCTAATTATTCTTGATAAAATACTTATTCCGCCAGCCCCTGGAATTAATCCTAGCTCAGACTCAGGAAGTTTAAGTATAGCATTATCTGTGCAAAACCTGATGTCGCAATGCAATGCTAATTCAAATCCTCCGCCAAATACAATCCCATTAAGAGCTGCAATTACTGGTATTTTTAAACTTTGCAACATACTAAACGCTTTTTGAACTCTAACACACATCAAAAAAGCCTCTTCATAACTTGCATTTCCAATTTCTTTTAAATCGCCACCAGCAGAAAAAACTTTATCTGTTCCCCTAATTATCAAAACTTTAGCTGTTGTGTTCTCATGTAATGCTTCAACCACATCAATAAATTCATCAAAAAACAATTGACTTAATGAATTGAGTTTTTTCTCAAAGTCAAGCTTTAAAATAACAATTCCATTTTGTGTTTCGACGCTTAGAGTTTTATAATTCATATTCTATATTTTTTGTAAAAATAATAATTTGTTTTCAAAGCTGGAGTTAATTTCCAAATTAATAAAGAACATAACCAGTAAAAGCAGGTTTTGTAACGATTTATGAGATTCAATAAATAATTCGAGTGTTTTTTTTAATCAATTCTTTATTAATATATTTCGTATAGCTGGTTTTTATGGGATTTAGGAAGCAATCAGTTGATACTTACTTAAAAATTGGAACAGGAGGCAGCACAACCATTGAAAAAATTCAATACGGAACAAAAGTTCAGCACAACTATTCAGATCCGGGTATATATTATATAACTGTCGACATACAGAACGGAAAAAAAATCCTCGGCAATGTTGAAAATGGAGAAATGGTTTTAAATGAATATGGAGAAATCGTTAAAAACGAGATAATCAAATTACCAGAATATCATAAACGAATTGTTTTGGATGAATGGGTGATAATGCCCAATCATATCCATTTAATAATTATTTTGCGGGATTATGATTTTGATAATTGCACCACTAAACAATACCGTTTATATCGTCGAAATATGCTAATACCCAAAATCATGGGTAAATTCCAAATGCAAACATCAAAACATATCAATATTTTGCGAAATACGCCCGGTCGTAAAAATTGGCAAAATGATTATTATGATATAATTATCAACACGCAAAACGATCATTTAGAGGTAAAACAATATATAATTGACAACCCAAAAAAATGGAGTTCGTAAAATTATGATTATAATTATTTTTTGTAAATTTATAATTTGTTTTCAACGCTGAGGTTAATTTTCAAATTAATAAAGAACATAAGCAGTACAGGTGGCTGTAGAGACGTGCGGTCGTACGTCTCTACAAACCACCAATCAATAAATACAAAATACAAAAAAAAATCAACAAATTTCTCCACGCCAGTTGGCAACCCGAATAACAAATTATTTGACAAACAACAAAAAATACCTAAATTTGTAAAAAAAAGATATGAAAAAACTAATAAGTAATATAAAAGAATTAATCGCTATTGACGATGATGCACGACTACTTGTTTCGGGTAAAGATATGGCGAAATTAAATACCATAAAAAATGCGTGGTTACTAATAAATGGCGAAATTATAGAGGATTTTGGTGCAATGTCTGATTTTAATGAAGATATTCTAAGCGATTGCGATGAATACGAAGAGTTTGATGCTACTGGTAAAATTGTTATGCCTTCGTTTTGTGATTCGCATACACATATTGTTTATGCAGGAAGCCGTGAAATTGAATATAGTGATAAAATACGTGGCTTGAGTTACGAAGAAATTGCCAAAAGGGGAGGGGGTATTCTAAATTCTGTGAAATTACTTCAAAAAACAAGTGAAGATGAGCTTTATGAGCAGTCATTAGAAAGAATTGAGGAAATAATCTCGCAAGGAACTGGAGCGGTTGAAATTAAAAGTGGATATGGCTTAACATTGATAGACGAAATTAAGATGTTGCGAGTCATTAAAAGATTAAAAGAAACAACTCCACTTGTCATTAAATCAACATTTCTTGGTGCCCATGCCGTTCCTGAAGAATATAAAGCCAATCAAGATGAATATGTTGATTTAGTTATTAATGAAATGATACCACAAGTTGCTGCCGAAGACTTAGCTGATTATATTGACGTGTTTTGCGACAAAGGGTTTTTTACTGTTGAGCAAACTGATAGAATTTTGTTAGCTGGAATTAAGCATGGTTTAAGGCCGAAAATACATGCTAATGAGCTTGCAAATAGCGGTGGTATTCAAGTAGGAGTTAAGTATAATGCACTTTCGGTAGATCATATTGAATATACTGGAAAAGATGAAATTGCTGCTTTACTCAATAGTGAAACTATGCCAACAATATTACCTGGTGCAGCTTTCTTTTTAAATATGCCATACTCACCCGCAAGAGATATGATTAATGCTGGTTTACCCGTTGCAATTGCTTCGGATTATAATCCAGGTTCATCGCCAAGCGGAAATATGAAACTAATGATGTCGTTTGCATGTGTAAACTATAAAATGTTACCCGAAGAAGCAATTTATGCAACAACAATAAATACTGCGTATGCAATGGGAGTGAGCGATATCGCCGGAAGTATTACAAGAGGCAAGCTTGCAAATTTGATAATTACAAATAATATTCCAAGTTACCAGTTTTTACCTTATGCTTATGGCTCCGACTTGATTAATACTGTGTTTCTTAAAGGAAAAATAATATCGTAAAGGGAGGCACAGTCCAGTTTATAAAGCTAAATTTTAAACGCATTACGTTAACTTACTGAAACAGAGAAAAATAATTTGTATTTGTTGCAACATTGTTTTATATTTGTAATTAGTGTCTGCAAGAACCGAGTTTATTGTTAACTTTAAGTTTATTATTATGAAAAATCCCCATTTTCAAAAAGCATTTTTTGTTTTATTGGTTTTGTTTTCTTCTACAATTAGTTCTTTTGCACAGTTTGGTGGAGGTACGGGAACAGAAACTGACCCGTATCAAATCTGGAATAAAAGCCATTGGGACGAGTTAGCTGATTCTTACAACGTTTGGTTAGATGACTCAATTATAAACACATGTAGCGATACAACTGGGTATCTGGGGGTACATTTTCGTTTGATGAGCGACATAGATGAAGTAATCGAAAAATGTATTCCGGTAGCTTACACATACGATACCACTACATGGGAATTTAACGAAATCTATTTTAATGGTTTTTTTCATGGTGGCGGACATTGCATGAATGTAAAAATAAATGATGTTTTTGACTCGACAGGAAGATTCCTTTTTCATTATTTATCTGAAACAGCATATATCGATTCTCTTGAAGTAAGAGGTAGCCCCATTAACTTTTTAGGAATTGTAGATAGAAACTACGGTACAATAAAAGCATTAATTAGTAATCTAACTGAAATCACTGGGTTAGACTCAAATCCATGGTTGGCTGGAATTTGTAAGGCTAACATGCCTGGCGGACTAATTATAAATTGTTGTAACTATTCTAATATATCACTGACAACAGGAGGCGGTATAGCAGGAATTTGTTTAAGCAATCAAGGAATTGTTTCGTATTGTAAAAATATAGGAAATATATATTTGAAGCATGGCACCATTGGAGGTGTTGTTCGTTCAAATCATGCTATTGTTGATCATTGCATTAATTATGGGAATATTTCTTCGGGTGAGGCTGACACACCAAATTTAGTTGGTTTTGGCGGAATATGTCAAAGTGCTGGACAAATTAGTAATTGCATTAATATAGGCAGTGTTAATAGTTCTATAAAGCGAACAGGTGGCATCTCTGGTTATGGTGGTAATATTCAAAATTGTGCAAACTATGGTATAATAACATGTACTTACCCTGATAACGGTGGAATTTCTGGCACAGTTTCTCTAAATGGAATTATTATTAGGCACAGTCTTAATATTGCAAAAACAAGTAATTCTGCCATTACTCCGTCAATAGATAATAGTACAATTAGCAACAACTATTACGACAAACAAATGTGCCTCTCCAAAGGCATAAACGGGGAAGACGTTCCAGGTTCTGCCGAAGGCAAACTCACAACCCAACTTACCGGCACAAGCCCCGAGTTACAAGCAATGCTTGGCGATGGTTGGTCGTATGCCGAAGGGCGTTACCCAATTCCGCTTGGTTTAGAAAACGACAGCATGGCATTGGTTGCTGCCACTCCAATTTATCTTTATACTGAAAATGAAAACAGTTACAATCACGTGGACAGCGTGAGCAAAAACTTTACGGTTGGGCTCGAAAATAATGTAAGCTGGGACGAGACCAACGGTCGTGTTAGTTTTAGTGACGAAAATGTAACGCTTTTAAGTCTGGGTGTCGAAAATCTTAAAGTAAGTCTTGGAAATTATAGTAAAATTGTGCGTATAAATATTGTTGATACCGAAGTTGCAAATCCGCAACAAACATTTGAAAATGAAATATCGGTTTATCCTAATCCAGCAAATGAAAACATTACAATAAATTTGAATAATAGTAAAGCTGATAAGCTTGAGATTTCTGATATTACAGGGAAAATTGTTTTTAGTTCTAATGCTATAAAAGTAAATCAAATATTAAATATTAGTCATTTAAAACAAGGAATTTACATTTTAAAACTAATTGAAAATGAGAATATAATTTTTACAGAAAAATTCATAAAACAGGAATAAAACAAATTTTGCCAAAAATTGAGCTAATTGTTAATTTTTTTAACAAATTGTAAAATGTTTTTTGTATTTTTAGCAAATATATAATTTTAGAAGTAACTTTTTAAGCATATTAATCGTTATGATAAAAATTAAAACATGTAAATAATGGCAATAAGAGACAATATTATCAAAGTATTAAAGGAAAATAGCGAACTAAAAGCTTCTGAGATTGCAAGCATTACTGGACTTGATAAAAAACTTGTCGATAAAGAAATAGCAAAATTAAAAAAAGAGGATGTTATCATTTCTCCAAAAAGATGTTACTGGTCTGTTAAGTAGTTGTTAGATAGGATTATAAATAAGATTATTTAATGAAAAGATTTAAGTTGTATTTAATGTTTTCAATTGCTCTTTTGGGTATATTTTCGTGTACCCAAAAGATTGATACAACTGAGAAATTATTCCAAGAAATTGCAAATAAATACAACGGAAAGTGGTTTAAACAAGTAAAATTTATGCAAACCACCAATTTCTACAGAAGCGATACTGTCTATAAATCAGAGCGTTGGGTCGAAGAGTATGTCTTTCCAGGGCAATTAATTATTAAGGTAAATGGTGATTTTGAACAAGATGATGGGTTTTTATACAGAAATGATTCGGTATATATTTATGAAAATAATGAAATAACTGATTCACACAAAATAACTCATGATTTGCTAATTTTAAGTATGGATATCTATAATATGTCTGCCAATGATGCTTTAGAGCGATTTTCAGAGCTTGATTATGATATTAGTAAATATGAAGCCAGAACTTGTAATGGACGCAAAGTTTATGTTGTTGGAGCTGAAAATGGAGATACAATTTCTAATCAGGTTTGGTATGATGCAGAATATCTTTATTTAATTAAGATGATAAAAAACACATCAGAAGGATATCACGAAGTATTTTTGAACGACTATATTAACATTAACGGGAGTGCGTGGATTGAACAAGAAGTTGTATTTAAGTTAAATGGCGAAAAATATATGGTTGAGAAATATTTTGATATTAGAATACCAGACGAGAAACGAACAGAAATCAATGTTAATGATTTTAATATCAGATTCTTTAATCCTTTAGAATTATTACCAGATTTAATTTATGCAGAGACTATTATGTTTTTTTTAAAGTTTCTGAATTTGAGCAAAAGCGGTTAAAATGCTGTTTTATGCTATTTTTTTTGTATCCTTATAATTCCTATAATTTATATTATGTTAAATAGGATATGCCCATTATCCTATTTCAAGCAAAATCTCAGGTTTTTTTCTTCTGAAAACTTTTTGGTTGTATCTTTATGTATCGGCATTCTGTACTCCACTTTAGTTCTACTCACTTCTCGTCTTACACGTATAGATTTACAAAATATTAAAACTTACAAAGGTTTTTCGACTGTAGGATTTGCCCATTATCCTATTTCAAGCAAAATCTCAGGTTTTTTTCTTCTGAAAACTTTTTGGTTGTATCTTTATGTACTCCACTTTAGTTCTACTCACTTCTCGCCTTACACGTATAGATTTACAAAATATTAAAACTTACAAAGATTTTTCGACTGTAGGATTTGCCCATTATCCTATTTCAAGCAAAATCTCAGGTTTTTTTCTTCTGAAAACTTTTTGGTTGTATCTTTATGTATTGGCGTTTCCTACACCACTTTAGTTCTACTCAATGCTTGCCTTACACGTATAGATTTACAAAATATTAAAACTTACAAAGATTTTTCGACTGTAGGATTTGCCCATTATCCTATTTTTAATAAAATCACATAATTTTTTCTTCTGAAAACTTTTTGGTTGTATCTTTATGTATCGGCGTTCTGTACTCCACTTTAGTTCAACTCAATGCTTGCCTTACAGGTATAGATTTGCAAAATATTAAAGCTTACAAAGGTTTTTCTTTTCTTACTTTTTGCAACATTTCACTATATATATTCATGTGATTTAGGTTTGTAATAATAATATCGCTGTAATAAAATTTAAGTATATTATCGTAAATAAAACCTTTACTAGCCATTGTTCTAGCACTCTCAACAGAAAGTCCAACACCTGTCCCGTTGCCTTTACCGATAATCGTAATAACGCCTTTATCAAGGCTCATTGAAAACAATGACGATTTCCATCCCCAATCAGTTCGTATAGTGTTTAAACTAATGGTTTCATTATCAATTTTAAACTCATTTAATCTTTCATCTTGTTGCACTATTAACAACTGTTTATAAAGCTTATTTTCGGCAGATTTTATTCCTTTATTTATTAGATATGACTGCCATTCAGCCGCTGGAATTAGTATTTTCCAATTATAATTATTGCCGTTTTCTGCAAATTCATCTTTAACCGATTTTAGATGTGGTTCAGATACTCCATACACATATTCTGAAGGAGCTGTGTATCCGCCACTGTTGAGGTGGGAAACAGGATTTAGGAGATTTTGATATTTATCTACCATTACCAGATTACTAGTCTTTTTAGATGCGTTAATAATAATTCTATTTGTTGATTTATTATTATAAATCTGGCAATGTGTTCCATCGCATAGATCAAAACCCTCGTTTTCGTGTTTTGCATAATTGACAAGACAAAAAGTTCGATACATAACAGCCTGAGCTTTAAAAAACTCTTCTGATGCCATTCCTGTACTTAATCTTTCTACAATAGCTGCAACATAAGCGTCAAGATTAACATAATTAACGGCCAAAACACTATATTCATGTAATTTAACTTTTATCCAGCCTTCATAACAACGTGCTGGCTCAATAGAGCCAGAATAATTTATAAAGAATGCAGCATTATCAGTATTATTAACTATTCTAATATTTTTGTTTGTTGCCCAAGCTTTAGTTTTATGTCGATAAACAAGATAATCAGATTCCTTAATAATACTTATATTATTACCAATTTGCAGCGTGTCAATAATATCATAGTCATTATAAACCAAATAAACTCCTTTTTGGATAGTGATTGTTACTCCTTGGGGTTTTTTCTCATAAAATACAGCAACAGAAATCTCCTGAGATGTCAATGCAAGTGTCATCACAAACAAAAATAATGTCATTAAGAATCTATTCATTCTTTATTTTTTACTGACTCTATTAAGCATATTAGCGGCAATTCTTTTATAAACGCCTGGTTGATCTAATTTCTTAGACAAAGATAAGTAATTTTCTTTGATTTGATTATGTTTTTTTCCCTTAGGTAATATGTTTATTAATTCGTTTGTTAGGTTTTTCTTGGTTAAGTCCTTTTGTATAAGCTCCTTAACGGCATTCTTATCAAGTATAAGATTAACTAGTGAAATGTATTTTACATTAGCAACAATTCTAGCAATCATTACCGATAATGTGCCTCCTTTATAACAGACAATCTGCGGTAGATTAAACAAAGCTGCTTCTAAGGTAGCCGTTCCAGAGGTTATCAATCCGGCAGTTGAGTGTGATAATATGTCGTATGTTTTTCCAGATAATAATTTAACTGGTTTATTTTCGATAAATTGCAGATAAAACTCTCTGTCTATTGCCGGTGCACCTGTGATAACAAATTGATAATCAGTAAAATCCTGAGCAAGTTCTGCCATTATTGGCAACATCTGTTTTATTTCTTGTTTTCTACTTCCAGCCATAAGAGCAATTATTGGCTTTTTCTCTAGATTATTTTGTTCACAAAACTCATCGAAACTGCTTTTTTTATGCTCATTCACTACATCAACAAGCGGATGTCCAAAATACTCGACATCAATATTGTAAGATGCGTAAAATTCTTTTTCAAATGGTAAAATAGTGTACATTCTATCAGTATAATCTCTGACTTTAAAGACTCTTGAGGCTTTCCAAGCCCAAGCATTGGGAGAAATGAAGTACAAAGACTTATAATCATTCTTTTTTGTCCATTTCGCCATTCGGAGATTAAAACCTGGATAATCGATAAAAATTACAACATCAGGATTAAATTCTTTGATTTGTTTTTTACAAATTTTGAAATTCTTTTGAATAGTAAGAATATTTTGCAAAACTTCAACAAATCCCATAAAAGCGAGCTCTCTTATATGTTTAAATATTTTCATGCCTTCTTTTTCAAGCAAGTCTCCTCCCCATCCATGAAAAATCGCTTTGTCATCAATTTTTTTTATTTCACGAATCAAGTATGAGCCATGTAGGTCTCCTGAGGCCTCTCCGGCAAGAATAAAGTATTTCATTACATAAATTTAAGAACTACAACAAGGATTGTGTACATAAGTACAGAAAGGATAAGTCCTTTCATGGCATACCAGTAATCGTTTTTTTTAAAAATAAAGAACAAAATTAGGTTTGGTAATACACAAAGGCTCAAAACTGGAGTAAAAGCTCCCTTGTTATAGATAGTTTGGATAAAATCTAATAGCGGTAGTTCTGTTTCTACAGAAAAAGCAGAGTAAGCATAGTAAATAATAAATGTTAAGGCAGGTAAAATAATTCCTCCCAACAAGCCATAAGCAGGTTTGTTATACTTTTTAATCATATTTGGTTTTACTTCCATATTATATATTTCTATTTTTTAGATTACTAATTGTATCATAATGTGTAAAGTCTATTTTTACAGGAACGATGGATGCGTAATTATTATTTAAAGCCCACTCATCGGTTTCATCATTATTGGGTTCAGCATTTAAAAAACTGCCTGTTAGCCAGTAATATTCTCTACCATAAGGGTCTATTCGTTTGTCGAATTTTTCGTTCCACAGACCTGGCGTTTGTTTACAAATCTTATAACCTTTAAAGTCAGCGATATTAATTTTTGGGAAATTTATATTTAGTGAAACTTGATAAGGTAGCCCCTCTCCTAACACATTATCAATAACTTTTGCTGCAAATTTTTCGGGGATTGTAAAATCGGCTTCGGGCGAATGGTCGAGTACAGAAAATCCAACTGCTGGTATTCCATAAAGACTTGCTTCAATTGCTGCTCCCATTGTGCCAGAATAAATTACGCTTACGGCAGCATTTGATCCATGATTAATGCCCGAAAGCATAATATTGGGTTTTGCAGGCAATAATTGATTTATTGCAAGTTTAACGCAATCAACAGGAGTTCCAGGTACCGCACAAATAGTTAATTCTGGTGTTTTTTTCAAATATCTCACTCTTAGAGGCTTTGTAAGACTTATTGAGTGGCTCATACCCGATTGCCCATCTTCGGGAGCAACAACAAACACATCACCAAACTGTTTTGCAATTTCTATTAGACTGTAAAGTCCTTTTGCATCTATCCCATCATCATTTGATACAAGTATCAATTTTCTTTTTTCCACTATTATTATTTTTTTTTACAAAAATACTAATTGAAGTATGTATAAACTACTTAAAATAGTTTATTTTTCAACAATTTGTTTTTGATATATCTATTAATAAGCCATCTATTGCTTCTATGGTGTCAGGAAAAACCTCTTTGGCTTCTTCTATCAGCTTTTCCATACTTTTATATCTTGACGAAAAATGTCCAATAACTAATTGTTTGGCATTCACTTGTTTTGCAATCATAGCAGCCTGAGCTGCGGTCGAATGCATGGTTTCTTTCGCTATTTCTATTAGTTCTGACCCAAAAGTTGCTTCGTGATAAAGTGTATCTACACCATTAATATATTCATTAAGGTTTTGTATTGGCAAAGTGTCTGTACAAAATGCAAATGACAATGGTTTTGGAGCAGGAATTGTGAGTTTTTGGTTTTCTATTACCATATTATCAATAATTAAATCCTTACCGTTTTTAATAGTAAGAATTTGTTTTATAGATAGGTTAAACTCTTCGATAGCTTCTTTTTTTATGTTAAGTTGCTTTTGTTTTTCTTCAAATAGGAATCCCCAAACAGGTTTACTGTGTTTTAGAGGAAAACTAAAAACTTGTATATGTTTATTTTCAAATATTTTATTTTTGCCATTGTCATTGAGGGCAACAAAATTGATTTTATATTTTAGTTGGTCATTATTGTGGTTTAGGACAGCCTCATAAATATCTTTAAGTTTAGCTGGGGCATAAATGTTTAAGTTTTGTTTTCTTCCAAGAAGATTAAAACTCGACAATAAACCAAAAAGGCCATAAATATGGTCGCCATGTAAGTGAGAGATGAAAATATTTTTTAATTTGCCAAAAGGCACACCGTATTTGCGCATCTGCATTTGTGTTCCTTCGGCACAATCTATAAGATATGGTTCGTTATTATAAAGAACTACCTGTGCGGTTGGGAACCTTTCTGAAGTTGGTAAGGCACTACTACTGCCTAATATTCTTAATTTAAAATCCATATTATTAATAAAAAAGCTGTTCTCTATAACGGAGAACAGCTTTTAATGTTATAAATAAAACATACTATTTGTCTTTTTTATCTTTTTTGTCTTTTTTCTCCTGTTGTAGCAGTTCTTCTTTTAGAGCAGCTAAATCAGTAACATCACCAATAGTTGTTTTTTCGATTTTATCACCTGTACTTTTTGGTTTTCTTGGTTTTCCAGATTCAGATTTACTTTTTCTGTCTTCCTGTGCTTGAGCTTTATTGATGTCTTCGTGAATTCTTGAGTGTGACACAAAAATTTTCTTAGCATCTTTATTAAACTCAATAACTTTAAAGTTCAATCTTTCTTCGATTTTTGCAGGTACTCCATCTTCTTTTATAAGATGTTTAGGAGTTGCAAAACCTTCTACACCATAAGGAAGTGAAACAATAGAGCCTTTGTCGTTCATTTCAATAATTGTACCTTCATGTATTGAATCAATTAAAAATATTGTTTCGAATACTTCCCATGGATTTTCTTCGATTTGTTTATGTCCAAGGCTTAATCTTCGATTTTCTTTGTCTATTTCTAAAACGACAACTTCGAGTTCGGCATCAATAGTAGTAAATTCTGCTGGGTGTTTGATTTTCTTAGTCCACGAAAGGTCTGAGATGTGTACTAATCCGTCAACTCCTTCTTCGAGTTCAACAAATACGCCAAAGTTAGTAAAGTTACGAACTTTAGATTTGTGTTTTGAACTAACAGGATATTTTGTTTCGATGTCTTCCCATGGATCTGGGTGCAATTGTTTAATACCAAGTGACATTTTACGTTCTTCGCGGTCTAAAGTAAGAATTATAGCTTCTACTTCGTCTCCTACTTTCATAAATTCTTGTGCAGAGCGTAAGTGTTGTGACCAAGACATTTCGCTAACATGAATAAGACCTTCTACACCAGTATTTATTTCTACAAATGCACCATAATCAGCAAGAACAACAACTTTACCTTTAACTTGATCACCAATTTTTAGATTGTCGTCAAGAGCGTCCCAAGGATGAGGAGTTAATTGTTTAAGACCTAATGCAATACGTTTTTTGTCATCATCAAAGTCGAGGATAACAACCTGAATTTTAGCATCAAGTTCCACGATTTCTTCGGGATGAGTAACTCTACCCCACGATAAATCAGTGATATGAATGAGTCCATCAACACCACCAAGGTCGATAAATACACCATAACTTGTGATATTTTTAACAGTACCTTCGAGAACTTGACCTTTTTCAAGTTTTGAAATTATATGTTTTTTCTGTTCTTCAAGTTCGGCTTCTATAAGTGCTTTGTGAGATACAACAACGTTTTTAAATTCTTCGTTGATTTTAACAACTTTAAATTCCATTGTTTTACCTACATAAATGTCATAATCTCTAATTGGTTTAACGTCAATTTGTGAACCTGGCAAGAAAGCCTCAATTCCAAACACATCAACGATCATACCGCCTTTAGTACGGCATTTAATGTATCCATTGACAATCTCATCTTTATCGTGAGCAACATTAACACGTTCCCAAGATTTAAGTGATTGTGCTTTTTTATGAGAAAGGATTAACTGCCCGTCAATGCTTTCCATGTTTTCAACATACACATCAACTACATCACCTACTTTTAATTCTTCTGTGCTACGAAATTCGTTTGCGTTAATAATTCCTTCAGATTTGTAACCAATGTTTACTACAACTTCTCTTTTGTTGATAGCAACAACTGTTCCATCAACAACTTCGCCTTCCATAACAAGTTTGAAAGTATTGTTATAAACATCTTCAAGTTGAGCTCGTTCATCTTTTGTGTAAGCTTCATCTTTTTTACCAATCAAATCCCAATTAAAATCGTCAAGTGGCTTAATCTCACCTTTGTTTGTTGTTTGGGGTGTGCTTGCAGGAGTTTTCTTTGCTTTTTCTTCGTGTTTTGGAGCATCTTCAGCTTTTATCTCCTCAACTTTTTCTTCTTGTACTGGAGCATCTTCAGCTTTTATCTCCTCAACTTTTTCTTCTTGTACTGGAGCATCTTCAGCTTTTATCTCCTCAACTTTTTCTTCCTGTACTGGAGCATCTTCAGCTTTTACCTCTTCAACTTTTTCTTCTTGTTTTGGAGCATCTTCAGCTTTTTCTTCTTGAGTTTCTTCCTGAATTTCAGAAACTTGAGAGTTTTCAACGTCCTCGGCTAAAACCTCTTCTTTTTTGTCTTTGTCTGTCATTTTGTTAATAATTTGTTTACTTTAATTTAGTTAGACATTATATATAATTGAAATTGAGGTGCAAAAGTAGTCTTTTTTTCTAAAAATCAAACATTTTGAACAAAAATTATATTTATTACCTGAGTTCGGTTGGTTTTTTAAGTTTAAATTGATTTAAAACACTGAAGACTAAAGCAAATTGATGAGTAATATCGAGAGTTTTTGAAGATTTAACGAAAATATTCAGCTTCTGAAACAACGCTCTCAATTGAACAATTAAACGCTTATAAACAGCAATCTGATTCTAAAAAATTATACCGAACACAGGTTTATTCTATGTAAAAGCCAGTATATTTGAAGTTGGAATATGAACAATAATTTTTACAATTAGTTTTTATCACCAATTACATGTTGATTTTTTGCGTATTTTACATCTACAAGTTCTTAAATAATAACTAATTTTGCATAAAAGAATAAAATTGGAATTTATTAAACGAAATATAAACGGAATTTTAGGAACTATTGTTTTTCATTTAATAATAGTTATTATAGCTATGGCTTCTGGTATAGAGACTAAGGTGCAATACCAAGAAACATATATGTTAATTGAGCCACAGTACTTGGATGAAATTGAACAAGAGAAAGAAAAAACAGATGCAGAAGCTAAATACGGCGATATTGACATAGAACAATACATTAATGAAATTCGGAATGTTGGTAGCAATTACCGTGGAGGAGCTTCTCCCGAAGAATTACAAGCAATGTCTCAAGAAAAACTAAAAGCAATGTATGAAGCTGAAATGTTGCGAGAAAAGTACGGTGATGATTATGAAAAAATGATGAATACAAGCTACGAAGATTATTTAAAAGAAAATAATACTCCCGGTAATAAAACAGGAGAATCCGATAATAGTACTAATGAATCCTATGCAGGTCCTGCTTTAGTTTTTGTTGAACTCGAAAACCCTAAAAGAGGGAAAACATATATCGAAGTCCCTGTTTTTACTTGCAGACATGGTGGGACGGTAATAATAAACATAAGCATCGATACTGACGGACGTGTAAAATCAGCTAATATAATATCGGTAAAATCATCAGGTGATGGAGATTGTATCGGCAACGCAGCTCGAAATGCAGCCTTAAATTCAAAATTTACAACTGCCGCCGGAGGCAAACTTGAATATGGTAAAATCACATATCAGTTTATACAACAGTAAAGTAATATATCTATTATTAGTTGATTAGCGTTAGCAAGAACCGAGTTTACGAATTCAGCGCAGCTAAAGCGTCAAAGACAAGGCTTTCGAAGTTACATTTATTTTGTTAGCACCATTTTCTTAGATTCAATTGTTTTACCATCTGCAATAAGATAATACGTGTAATGTCCTGCACTTAAATCGTGTGCATATACAATTAACTCGCCAAAACCACGATCATTGATTTCAACTTGTTTTAATACATTACCAAGATTATCTATAAATATAATTTTTGCCGATGCAATATTGTCTGGAATAAGAAAACTAATAGTTGTTTGTTCTTTAAATGGATTTGGATGGTTTTGATTAAGTACTATCGCTTTAGTATTTTCAAGTGTTACTTCCTGTTGGAAAGCCGGATCATTCATGTTTTTCGTTTGGTTTTCCCCCAAATTATTAAAGACAAACTCTTCAAGATTATTAAGACGGTTTTCTAAAAAAATCAATCTTCCGATGAGACTGTCGTTGATATATTTTAAATCGGCCGCAGAGCCCTTTAATATAGGTTCTTCAGTTGTTTGCATCAAACCAATAGTTTCATCCAATTCCTTAATTGCCTTAAGAATTATTGGGATTAGCTGCTGATAATTCAGTCCTTTATATGGAATACTTTCTGATACAATATTACCAGCAGTATCAAATTTAGCAGGAATAATTTGATCGCTTACAAGTTCAGGTAAAAATGGTTCTACTTCCTGAGCTATAAGACCATATTGAATTTCTGCTGGAAAATTAAGATCATAATTCACAGTATCATATAGAAAAGTGACAGGTCTTAGCTCTCTTATAATTTCAATAGCACCAGTATAATTGTTAATATTCTGTTTAAATTGCTGGTCGGAAACATAGTTTAAGCCACCAGTATATGTAATATTTCCTACAACATGAACATGTCCATTAAAATAACCTGCCCAATTACCAGATGCTCCAGTAACAATAGGAGGACACACAGCATAAACTCCATAATTATTAATAGAATTTGGATTTGATGAAAGAGCCTCAAAATAGCCTGCATAATTAATTGCTGCAGAATCAGCAAAAAAACGACCACCATTATTTTTAAAAGCAGTTGGAGACAAAGCACGCCCTTCCACTCCAACACTTATATGAGCATTACATGATTCGCCATAAACACCATAACTAAAACCTGTGCCTATTGCTCCAACAGACATTCCTCTTACTGCAGCAGAGACATATACACCAGAATTTATCAAAACATCAAGTTTAGCAAGCGGGGTGCAATCATTAATACCAATTCCCACATTATTTGTTCCAACATTACCTTGTCCCGAAAACACGAAATTATGATTATTCAAAGGTATTTTCCAGTCAACTAATAATGGATTAATATCATTTATTTCATCGCATTCACCTCCCAGCATAGTATATATTCCACTGTGAAAATAGGCTACTACTTAGCAACATAATTGCTAATATTAAAACTGTCTTTTTCATAATTGTTAATTTTAATTGTTAATAATAAGTTTAATATTGAATTGTCCTTTATCGGCAAAAACTACACTTAATAAATAAATTCCTCCTTTCAGTTTTTTATTGATGAACAGATAGGCATCATCATTTTGCCTGAGTTTATAATCCTTATTCTTAGATAATTGATTTCCTTTTAAATCGTATAGATTGTAATAAATAATTTCTCGATTATTGGTTTTAATTTCTGTTTCTCTGTCAAAAGGATTGGGATATACCTCAAATGCCTGATTTCTTATAACATCTTCAACAGTAACCTGATTGCAATTATAAGCTGTGCTATCGGTATTAAAGT
>JAQVOR010000144.1 GCA_028702535.1 Bacteroidales bacterium | reverse complement strand
GTTAGCACTAATAGATATACGATTTTTATTATTAGCAACACCATTAATAATAACATTTACTCTATCCATAACAAATCCCCAGTCTTTCTTTTTACTTGCGTCATATACCACCGTTATATAACCAGTTCCGCCGTGTTTTTCGTTAGGTTTCATACCGTCAAGGACAGCAGGAGTAACAGAAATCTTAATATGTGCTGGGACACTTTCAAAAGTAAGAGTCATAGGCTCCGCACCCATATTAACAATACCGAGAGTATCAGTATAAGTTTGATTATTAAAAGTTTGATTAAACGCTAAGTGTGAAGTTCTTAATCTAAGGCTGTCAAATGCTTTTGGATAAAAATCTTCTATTCCTTTTTCGCGAGGAGAAACTTCCCCTTCGATACGCAGCAAGGTAGTAGGATTTTCTGTGTTTGCCGTAACCGTAACCGATTTATTGAATTTACCAGGTCGGTTTCGTGGATTATAAGTAACTTTCACAAAGCCTTTTCCACCTGGTTTTACAGGTTCTTTAGTATATTCTGTGGCAGTACAACCGCACGAAGCTCTAACGTTTGTAATATATAGAGGCGTATTTCCAGTATTTGTAAAATCGAAAGTTGCCGTTTGCGGACCTGCTTCTTCTTTAAAGGTTCCAAACTTATACACTGTCTGTTCCCATGAAATTGCAGGTTCCTGCGTTTGGGAAAAGACAAGAAGCGTAATAATAATCCCTAATAATAATAATCCGGTTCTTTTCATAATAATAATAATTTTAAATATTTTTGATACTATTGCACTTCAGCTGGTATTACGTCACCCATAATTCGCAAAACTGATGTTGGTTGAAACTCATTAGTTGTTACTGTAACTGATTTATTAAACTTGCCTGGTCTTTTATTTGGATTGTATGCAACTTTAACATATCCTTTATCGCCTGGTTTAACAGGTTCTTTTGACCACTCAGGCGAAGTACAACCGCACGATGCACGAACATTTGTGATATACAGAGGCTCGTTGCCAGTATTAACAAATTCAAAATTCGCAATTACTACACCGTCAGTTTCTTGAAATTTCTCAAAATCATGTACTGTTTTATCCCACGAAATAGACGGTCCGCTCTGTTGTGCAAACAACACACTTGAAATCGCCACAATACCAACAAATAATAATATTTTTTTCATCATTTCAATAATTTAATTAATATTTTGAATTTTCTCACTTACAAATTTTAGACCAAAAAGTACAATTGCGTTCTAAATTTATTCTAAACATGAATTAAATGTTTAAAAAATCTAATCTTGCTTGAGGAACAGCATCCAAATTAGAAATTTTGCCGCTAAGGTACATAAAATGTCCAACTAATGCGATCATTGCAGCATTATCTGTTGTATATTTAATTTTAGGCAAATGCAAAGTCCAATTATTTGCAAAAGCTAAATCGCTTAAATCCTTACGTAAGCCTAAATTTGCACTTACTCCGCCCGAAATGGCGATTTGCGTAATCCCTGTTAAATTTACAGCTTTAATCAATTTCTCAAGCAAAATTTCAATTATCGTTTTCTGCAAAGAAGCAGCTAAATCCTCAATATTTTGGTCAATAAACGTTGAATTTTGCTTTAGGTTGTCTCTTAAATAATATAAAAATGATGTTTTTAGACCACTGAAGCTAAAATCCAGAGCATCAACTCTCGGTTTGCTAAAAGAGAATTTATCTTTATTTCCAATTTGTGCCAACCTATCAATTACAGGACCGCCTGGATAACCTAATCCCATTACTTTGGCACATTTATCAAAAGCCTCTCCTGCTGCGTCATCAATTGTTTTACCAAGAATTTCGTACCTAAGATAATCTTTAACAAGTACAATTTGCGTATGTCCACCCGAAACAAGTAAGCACAAATAAGGGAATTTTGCAACAAACCTCTCCTCCTCTTTTTCACGCAACATGTGAGCTAGAACGTGTCCATGCAAATGATTTACGCCAACCAAAGGAATTCCAGTTGAAACCGATAAGCCTTTTGCAAAAGAAGCTCCAACCATCAACGCCCCCAATAAACCTGGACCTAAGGTAAAGGCAATCGCATCAATCTCCGACAATTTTACCTCTGCAACACTCAAAGCCTCTTTTACAACTAAAACAATATTTTGCTGATGTGCTCTACTTGCAAGCTCAGGAACAACACCTCCATACTTTTCATGAATATGCTGAGTATTGATAATATTCGAGTATAATTTTGCATCACAAAGTACTGCTGCTGATGTATCATCACACGAAGATTCTATTCCTAATATTTTTAAACTCATAATTGTGAACAAAAATACATTTTTTACATCATTTTATTGATTTTTTTCATAATATTTGTAAATTAACAAAAAAATGAATTATTTTGTTTAGAATAAAACTAAAACGGCTGATTATCATAATGTTCATGATTTTTATCAAGAACATTATTTTGGCTATAATTTTAGTTAATTCGGCTTTTATGCAAAGCTATCTGACAAAACAAACCATTAATTTCTTTGCTAATCATTATGAGATTGACTTAAAAGTTGATAATGTCTATATTAAATTACCAAACAAAATTGTTTTTTCTAAAATAAAATTAATGGATGCAAGTGGAGATACTCTACTAGTAACTGAGGAAATCAGTGCCAAAATAGCATCTATAAAAATCTTTGATTCTGAATTATATCTCGATCAAATTAGTCTATTAGACCCTCAAATCAATATTATAGTTGACACTAACGGAGTAGGAAACTACGAATATATTCTCAACAAATTTACTTCAGAAAAAACAGACACGATAGCCTCAAAAGGATTTGACATTTTTTGCAATAATTTTGAAATTACAAATGCGGATTTATCATACAGAGATTTACGAGAACCTCCCAACAATGGAATTTTCAATCCTGCTAATATTGCGGTTAAAGGTCTTAATCTGCAACTCAGCGATTTTAAATATTATACTGACAGCCTTGAATTAAATATTAACAAATTTAATCTAGCTGAAAAGTCTGGATTATATATTAAGGAAATTTCTGGTCATTTAAAATATTGCGATACTGCAATAAATATCAGTAATTTTACTTTATTAACCAATAACTCACAATTTAAGTGCTCTGTTATAGAAGCTTATGGCAAGGATGCCAGTTATTTACTTGACCCTATAAATAAGATGACAGTTGAAATCAATATTGACACTTTGGTTTTTGATGTTGCTGATTTAGGTCCATTTATGTCCGAATATCGTCATCTACATGATAAGATTAGACTCTCAGGAAACTTCAAAGGTAAACTGTCAAAATTTAAATTTAAAAAATTTAATATCGCCTATGGAGACGACACAAAAATGATTGCAAACTTGTCTGTTGATGGTTTACCCAATTATGACATGACATTTGTTTTTGGCGATGTAAGCGAATTCACAACTTCAGACAGAGATATAAAAAGACTTATTAGATTGAGCTCTCCAAAAAAATACACCCCTCTACCATCGATAATAAACGAAATCGGTAACATATCGTTTAAAGGTAATATAACTGGATTATTTAACGATTTGGTTGCTTACGGAGAATTTAATACTGGATTAGGCTCCCTTCAAACAGATATCGCTATCGTAACAGATTTTGAAACAAAGAGTATTAATTACAACGGAAAATTAGACGCATACAAATTTGATCTTGGCAAGATAACTGGTGACCCAGCAACATTTGGCAATTTAAGTTTAACATCAAAAATTACTGGTAATGTTGATTCGACAGGGAATTTTGCCGCAAATATTGACTGTAATGTAAGCGAATTAGAACTTTTGGGCTATAATTATACAGGAATTAATTTTAATGGAGATGTATCTAATACGTTTTTTGATGGAGAACTTTTTATTGACGATCCTAACTTACAAGTGGAATTTTTAGGAAAGTATAAATATGGTGGGAAAGAGCAATATATTGATTTTTCAACAGATATTTGGGCAAATCTCAATGGTTTAAATATTACCAAAGACAGTTTAGCCTCCGAAATTCATCTTGCATTGGCCTGCGATATGTCAGGCGACTTACTTACAAGACCAGTAGGGAATTTGTATTTAAGTCAGTTAAATTACATTACTAAGGGTAAGGCTCTAAAACTAAATCAATTAAGTTTTAATAGTTTTATTGATGAATATGACCAGCAATATCTTACCTTAAGATCAGATTATGTTGATATTAATTTCTACGGCAGTTTTCTTTTTGCTGAATTATCTCAAGAGTTTTATAATATTTTGGCAAGTTATGTTCCAGCATTTCTTGGCGAGCCTTTAATCTTTGAGACAACGAGTGATAATATTGCAAATTTCGATATTAGATTAAAAAGACTTAATAATTTTACTCGAATATATGCCCCAAAGCTTGACATAGAGAGTGACATTTTTGCCGAAGGAATGTTTTCGGGTAAGGATAAGCGATTTGATGCAATCTTTAGTATTCCAGTAATAAAATATGACAGTATTTATCTTTGGGGTAATGAATTTAATATTAATGGTTACACAGATTCTCTCGACATAAATCTTACAATGCAAGAAATAAGTTCAAGAAAATTCCCGTGGTTTGAAAACATTAATCTAAATTTAGATATTGCAAAAGACAGCCTGACATTAGCTTTAAATTGGGATAATTTTGACGAGATTAGAAATGCTGGAAATGTTAAAATTGGTACAAAATTATTTAAAAAAGATAGTGTTTTTTTACCGAGAATAGAAAATATAATACATAAGTCAGAAATTATTGTTGAAAACACGCTTTGGACAGTTAGTAAAACTCCAATTACAGTAAACGGACAAGAAGTTACTATCAACTACTTTTCGTTAACGCACGAAGATCAGGTTTTAAATATAGATGGTATAATTTCGACTGATAAAACTAAGCTATTAAGATTTTTAGTCAATAATGTTGATATTAGTAATTTTAACACCTACATAAGCAACACTGGATATGAATTACAAGGAATTTTATCAGGTAATGGTAGAATAGCCAACATTTACGATGTTCCAAGCCTGAGATCCTCATTGAGCATTAACGATTTCAAAATTAACCAAGAAGATTTTGGCAGATTTGATCTTTCAGCAATATGGGAAGGTGAAAGTAATGGATTTAAAATTGACGGAACTAACAAATACATGAAAATAAGAGGGAGCTACTCACCCGAAACGGATATATTAGATGCAAATCTGACAGTTGATAACTTTAAACTCGACATATTACAACCGTATTTACTTGAATATGAAGTTAGCGAGCTCGCTGGAGCGGTTGACATAATACTTAACGTTGAAGGAAGTTTAAAAGAGCCTAAATTATCGGGAGAAGTAAGTTTTGAAAAAGCCGAGTTTATGTATGACTTCTTAAAATTAAAAGCCTATACAAACGATAAGGTACTAATAACTAATGATGCCATATTGTTTAATAATTTTAAGATTTATGACGAAAAAGCAAATAAAGGTAGCGTAAATGGAGGTATTTACCATAATAATTTTAAAGATATTTTTATCGACCTAAAAGTTGATGCAAATAAAATGAAATTGCTTAACACTACCGAAAAAGATAATAGTACTTATTATGGTACTGCTTATGCGACTGGAAATGTAAGAATTTCAGGAACATTAGATAAATTCGGCATTGATGTTGTTGCCAAAACAGAACCTAATACTGTTTTTGTATTACCAATGACCGAATCGTACGAAGGTGGAAATATATCGTATGTTACATTTATCCAACCAGCAATAGACTCAACAGATAATCAAATAGTGAAGCCTTTAGCATCTGGAACAGATTATTATTTTAAAATGGACATCGAAGTAACACCAGATGCCGAGGCACAAATAGTTTTTGACCCAAAAGTTGGTGATCTTATACGTGGATTTTGTCAAGGCAATCTAAAAATGGAATACACTTCGGATGAAGAATTTTACATGTATGGAGAGTTAGAAGTAGTAGAAGGGGATTATCTATTTACCTTAGAAAATATAATAAATAAAAAATTCCATGTCAAACCTGGTGGCACTATTGTGTGGTCAGGCAGTGCTTACGATGCTATAATAGATCTTGATGCGGTTTACAACACCAGAGCTCCTTTAAAAGACCTAATGGCAGCCCTCTCCGATTCTAGCGATATGTACAATAAACCTGTAAATGTTGAATGCCAAATGCACATGTCTGGAAATTTAATGACACCTGATATACAATTTAGTATTAATGTCCCAAACGCCAACGATAAAGCTAAAGCACAACTTGCTAACCTAACTCAAGATGAAATAAACAAACAATTACTTTATCTTCTTATAATGAACAGATTTTATAATCCAAACCAAACTGCTGGTATGGGTAATGAAATGGGCTCTACAACAAATGCTTTCGGGGTTACTTCCAGCGAATTACTGTCAAATCAAGTAAGCAACTGGTTATCTCAGATTAGTAAAGATTTTGACATTGGATTTAATTATCGTCCTGGTACCGAAATGTCTGGACAAGAGTTAGAAGTAGCCCTCTCAACTCAAATTTTAAACGACCGCGTTTTAATTAATGGTAATGTCGGTTTAGGCGAGAACAAAACAAACACAAGTAGTCTGGTTGGAGATTTTGAGGTTCAGCTAAAAGTAAACAAAAAAGGAAGTTTTAGATTAAAAGGTTTTACCAGAGCAAATGATGATCTCGAAGCCGAATTTGGACCATATACAAATGGAGTTGGTATTTTTTACACAGAAGATTTTAATACTTTTGGCGAATTATTCACAAAATTTTGGAACGGTATAACATTCAAGAAAATGCGTGATAAACGAAAAGCAAAAAGAAAATTAAGTGAAGTAACGGGTGATAGTTAGTATTTCGGGTTTCGAGTTCCGGGTTTCGGGTTTCGAGTTCCGGGTTTCGGGTTTCGAGTTCCGGGTTTCGGGTTTCGAGTTCCGGGTTTCGGGTTTCGAG